>NZ_PZKO01000061.1:0-36418 GCF_014926485.1 Pseudarthrobacter sp. AB1 | reverse complement strand
GGTTCGATCAGGACGCCGCGAACCTGTTCTTCCAGCTCGTCTCGAGCCGCTACGAACACGCGTCCATGATTCTGACGTCCAACCTCCCGTTCGCCCGCTGGGGCGACGTCTTCGGAGACCTGACCATCGCCTCGGCCATGATCGACCGGATCGTCCACCACGCCGACGTCATCAGCCTCAAAGGCAACAGCTACCGCCTCAAAAAACACCAACCTGCCGCCAGTACGGCACAATAGAACAACAACCCGTGGCCCCGTTTTCAATTGGCACTATTGGCCCTATTTTCGGTTGGCGTTAACATGATGGTGCGGAATCGCTAACCGACGCGGACTTGGCTATGTGCCCTGACGTTGTGGACTACTGATTGTCCAAGTAGAGAGACTCTAATCACTGCTCGAATTCTCGCGTCTGGGCGTGTCAGCGCGTGCGTCCGTTAGAAACCTGGATGCTCTCCTCTGAAACCAAGACAAAAACTGCTTCCAGCGCCCCGGCCGGGAAGTTTCATCCACTCGCACGTACATGACTGAAATGCTTTCGAGCTCTTCATTTCGGAAAAGGAGACGTTGGATATCCGGATCGCACGACCAAACGGTGCCTTCGTCGCTACCGCGCGAAATAGGAGCAGCCAACGTAATTTCCCGCCCAGCGACTTCGAGATCTGCCGTGAAGTGAATAACCTGCCCCGCCCACCAAAACCCAGATTTAGTTTTCACGCGAACGTAGGCGCGCGAGCCAGGGGGCGGCTCGAAACGAAATACTTGAGTCCACTGCGAGTGGTGGGGGGTGAGACTCCTACCTTTGACCAGATCGAGGACAAGGTTAATAGCGATAGCCACCACAACGCTGCTAGCGACGTAGCCGACGACAGCCAAGAAGGATACTTCCGCATGATCGCGATAATACGCACCGTCTCCAGTGAGTAGTTTGCTCAACACTGGCGGTTGGCCGCTCATCGTAATCCAGGCGACATAGCCGAAAGCTGCGCCTGGGACGCCAAGTGCCACGGAAGCCAGCACAACCCGACTGGCCTCCCGAAAAGCAGACTCATCCACTTCCACCCTGCGCCGACGCCCCAGGAGGTCAAATACCAGCCCGGGGACGACGAACAGTGCAAAAAGGACCAACGACGTCCAAGATGACAGCGTCAATTCCTTGCGGAGTCCTTGGGGGAATCCGAGTTGCCGCTGTTCGCCACAGCGAGCAGCGACTGCGAGGATACCGCGGGCGTGGACACGAATAGGGAGTCAAACGATTTCCGAGACTCCGAGAATTCTACTCGGGTCCCCCCAATAGAGCTTTCACGAGGGGCACTTTTATTTTCAGTCACTATGCGTTTCGCCTCTTTCCAAGATAATTCCATAGCTCTAATTGACGATGATCGTGGTGAATCTGTGGGAGCGACATTCAGGAGGGGCTACTAACAGCGAGGATAAATTTGAACGGGCGAGGAAACGCAGGCGGAGTCCACCAGAAGCGGCATTACTACTTGTAGATGGACAAGCTACTTGGTACCGAGGCCCATTCCGTTCCCCGCGTAGTGCGGGGCACCAGCAGCCCATGGAAGTCCCCCTCATGGACAAGCTAAATGGTCCTTTATGTCCCATGCCATACATGAAGCCCCTTCATCAAGCCTCATGTCACCGTTCAGTAGCTCCACCTCAAATGGACCGAAGTCGCTCTATATGGCGGCGCTGTTCTTTGTCGTCCTGTTTGACGTGAACACTGACGAGGACTCGGTTGCCGTCCGGCTTGTAGTAAAGGCGGCCCATATCCTCGCTGCCAGCGATCCCGGTAGCAAGCTTGGAAACTTCTCGCCATCCACGCATGCCTTCAAGATCTTTCCCCACGAACTCCCCCATATCAATCTGCACGAGTGCCCGGAGCACCGAAGCGGGTGCGTCGATGTTAGCCAATACCTCGACACTGTCGAGGACGAAGGAAAGCCGCGCAAACGCTGTATCCAGGAACCCTGGAACGCCGCGACGAGGCGCGATATGAACGGCAGCAGCTCGACGGCGCTCTCGTTCCTGTCCGCCGAGTTCTTCGAGCCTGTCCTGAAGGCCGGCCAATGTGGCCTCCAAAGTCGAAATTCTTGAATCGCTTCGCTCTGCTTCATCGCGAAAGCTTGCGAGACTGTTGTGGAGGTCGGAGTTTTCAGCCAGAGCGAACTCGAGAAATTCTTCGGTCTCAGACTGCTTCGCTAAGAAAGCCTTTGTCTCGGCTGTGTGCCCCGGGGCTCGCCCCAACTCGACAATCTGAACGTGTAGCGACTTCTGATGCTCCAGCGCCCGATCCAGATCCCCAGCCAGATTGGACTCGCGGCCGGTCGCTGCCTCCAGCCTCTGACGGAGGAGTGCAGCTTCGCCCTCTGACGCATTGAGACTGGCTCTGAGGTCGGCCGTCAGTTCCAGCAGTTGCTCGACCTGAGCTGCGAGGTCCTCAATACGCGTGACTGCCGGGGTCGTCGCAATATCGATAGCCAGGACGGCCGCTGTGGGCGAGAATACTGTCGAGACTCGGGACACAACATCGTCATGGCTTCCCTGCACGCGGAGACGGGCGAACCAGTCATAGAACTTGCCGTCACTCGCCGCTCGGTGGCTGACATCCCATCGCTGTACGGAGACGCCTCCAGCTTCCAACGCATCGACGACGGTGGTTGCAAATCGCTCCGAGGCGTTAAAGACGAGGTAGTGTCCAAAGCGATTAGTCTCGATGTCCCACTCACCGCGAAACCCTGTAAACTCCCGCTGCGCTGTCGGGTCATCGATTTTGGGCGCATATGGGACAGCAGCGCCGGCGAAAAGGAACCGGTTACAGTCCTCGACCTCCCATGAGGCTCCGGAAATATTGACCACATTGTCGGCGAACACCGGGTAAACCGCACCCGCATACACGATGCCGGCGTACCCGTCCGGGGTCAGCCGAACGGGCCGTCGAACGGATTCGTCGACAACGGAAACACCATCTAAAACGCGTACCAGGATCTGCTGTGACGCCATTCTCAGGCCACCGAGGCGCACCTACAAGCGGGATCGCCCCACTGACGCTTACACACTGCACATGGCATGTAGTAGAGATGTTCAATAAGCTGCTCGGCTGTGGCTTGGTCTGAGTCCCTGGAAAAGGCCGAAGGTGTGTGATGATACAACACATCCCCAGGGACCAGCCGCCTGTCCTCCTTGTCCGCAACGTTGGCACGAGCCACGAGACCGATACCTTCATTTGGCACCCAGGCGTCCATGTCTGCAACATCGACCGGTCCGAGGTCATTGCTTCCAGGGAGCCCGATACCAAACTCCAAATCGAAGTAAGACGCGCCAGCCTGGTCGCCGCGCTGCTTGGACATGGCGCTGACAGACAAAATAAGGTCGTCATCAACCTCGACTTCAAGTTCGAGGCGCTCGACTAAGGGTGGCGCGGTCTTGTCCACATTAATAGTCACGATGCCAAGCGACGTTCGAGGATCACTTGCTTGAGGTTGTTCGGCAAGCTCAGAGGGCGCCACGATGGAGAACTTCGCTACACCGTCAGTCGGGTCCGTGCAGTACAGGTGGAATCGTTCCCGGCGCACCTCGCCATCAAGTGGCATCGCGGTTCCGGCTCGCAGGAGTGGAAGCCTCGACCCACGTGCCATTTCCAACTCAATCTGCTTTGCTAGTACCAGCCGCTGCGAGTCGTGCGCGATCCACGCCGCTCCTTGGGAAACAAGCGTTGCACTGTTCCTTGGGACGAGGACCCGCTCCGGCCCGAACAGTTCGTGCAACCGGCTGCGGATGCTGGGCATTGCAGCCATACCGCCCGCGACCAGGCAAAGCGACACCTGGGCAGGAGCCATGCCGACACTTTCTAACAGCGACTCAATTTCCCGAATGCCAGAGGTCACAAGTGGCCGGGTGATCCCATCCAGTTCCTGCCGGGTCAGTGAATATTCAAGTGTAGTGCCGGAGACGGGGAAGTAGCTCGGCCTGTAGAACGTGACGCTGGCTCGTTCTGAAAGCTCGATCTTGTTCCGTTCGGCGTCTTGTAACAGACGTAGTCGTGCGTCTCGAGTCGGCTGGTCCGATGCGGAGATACCCTGCCTAACGGAGAACTTAGCGACCACCTCGTCGCGGATGACTTCATCAAACTTGTCGCCGCCCACATTGGCAGTCCCACCGTTGCGGAGTTGAAGGATGCGACCGGGTTCGATTCGGCACAGTGTGAGGTCGAGTGTTCCGCCACCCCAGTCGACAACAAGTACATTCCGTCGCATGAGTCCCCGGATCTCACTTTCAGGGTCCGAGGCACCGCGCAGGTGGCCGTACAGCGCGGCGAGCGGTTCGTGAACGAACTGAGCCACGGACATTCCTTCCCGGGCGAACGCCTCACGGAGGGCCGCGCGTCTCGGACCGTTCATATTCACAGGGATAGTGACTACTGCGCGATCTAACTCTCCCAATACTTGACGTTGGCGGCTCTGGCGTGACTCCGTCCGAACATGTCGAATCACGTCGGCAACGATGTCGACGGGGCTGCGGTCAACACCACCGACGCTGACAGCCTCCTGCCCTAAGAGGAACTTCGGCGAACGCACGGTGTTCCCGTAGACCCCAAGCCCGACTTCCTCTAACGCATGGCGCGCTTCCCGGCCAACGATAACGTCCTCGCCCTCGTAACGGACAACGGAAGGGTGCGGGCGGCCCTCCTCATCAAAGACGTCGATAACGCGATCACCGACCACCACTGACACCAAACTGTTGGTGGTTCCGAAGTCAAAACCTACAGTCACTGCTTCCCTCCATCAAGATCCTTAAGGCGCGTGACCTCACCGGTAATTACGCTCAAAGCCCGGTCAACGAACTCCTCCGCCACACCTGTGCTTCCATTTCGTAGCGCGTGAAGTCCGTCGCTGAGAAGCTCGACTTGGGTTGTCAGTCGCCGGATAACCTGCGTTCGGAGAGCCTCGTAGTCATCGACATGGTGGCTCTTATCTACTACACGGCTGCTTTGCTCTACGGAGAGCTGCTGGGTCAGATGAGTGACGTCTGCCGCCAATTCAGCCATGCGTTTTCTCGCATCCTCCAGCTCAGCCGATTGCTTCTTACTGAAAGCGTCGGCCTCTATGGCATAGAGTTCTTGCATCCGAATCCGAGCAAGTGCGTTGTCTGTCTCTCGCTTGGACTCACGGAGACGAACCTCAAAGTGCCGCGACAGCTGGCTGAACGCGTCGCTATTTCTGGCTGCGACAAGGATTGCAGCTGCCTTGGAAGCGCTCGGCACAGGATCCGCGTCCCAGACCAGCGCAGTCATATCCTCAATAAACTGATCTGCTGTCCTGTGTCCATGTAGAACGTGGAAAAGCTCAACTGCCGTGACGGCGTTCCATCGCAGCCGCTCCCGCGTCGCTTCACTGAAGTCGGACGGCTTTTTAAATCCGAGTGCATCGAACGTGAGTGCCTTAACCGCCTCATTCACTTCATGGGCAGTAGGAAAGTCTTGGGCCTGCGGCTCAAGCAGCCGTTCCATTCGCCTCTTAAAGAGCCTGTGGCTCCCGAAAGCCACCAAAACCAGGTCCAGGATGTGATGACGGACACGCGGCTCCGTTCCAAGCTCCGCCACGGCGGTTAATAAACTGAGAGGCACCGCAAGGAACGGATCGCCAGCGGCCAATCGCTGAACGGTGTCAATCTCAGTTTGCTTAGCGTTGGGTTGCAGGGAAAGCTCCTGCAAGTCTCGGCGCACAAGGTTCAGTTTGCGACCCTCTTCAGCGTACGCGAACTCAATTAAGCCAAGGACAGTCTTGGGCCGCTCCTTTTTCTTGCTGCTGCCCTGGGTACGCGTCTGCGCCCCGGTCTTCTCGCCACCGCCCAGGGTACGCGACTGCGCCCCGGTCTTCTCGCCACCGCCCAGGGTACGCGACTGCGCCCCGGTCTTCTCGCCACCGCCCAGACTCCGCGACTGCGCCCCGGTCTTCTCGCCACCGCCCAGACTCCGCGACTGCGCCCCGGTCTTCTCGCCACCGCCCAGACTCCGCGACTGCGCCCCGGTCTTCTCGCCACCGCCCTGGGTACGCGACTGCGCCCCGGTAGCCATGGAGTCCTGGTTCGCGGTCGCGCCAGGGGCCTCCTCGGGCAGAACCCCTTCGGATGCGGTGTTTGTAGTCACTATTTTGAAACTCCTTGAAATTGAACTCGTTCTCGAAAGCCTGCGTACCAGCCCTCGGTGAGACGACTGTGGCGAAGGTGTTCTGCATGCTGCTTGGCTGAGGGGATGTCCCCTGCAGCAAATGCATGCTCTGCAGCGATTAAGTGCAACTTGAAAGCGTCGTTTGGTCGCTGTGCACCTATATTGGCCGCCAGGTCAGCAATATCGCCTACTGCTGTGCCGTCAAGCGGCAATGCGCTCCACCCCAGGACTTGTTCGATCACTGAATCGCTGAGCGCCATGTCCAAACTTGAATGCGACGACTGTGACAGATCGCCGGGCAACCAAATTTCCCCTTTTACAAGCGCCTGAAAGCGGAGCGAAACTTCGGCGACGCGTTGACTCTTAGTCTTGGTCATGGCGCGTTCAAACTGGTTGTAGTGGAAGGCAACTATGCCGCAAATAGCCTCAGCTGGCGGACGATCGAAAGTTCCCAAGATTCCCACAGCTTGGTCGTATTTGCCCTGATAACCACCGCCATCGTGTGATTCGTCGCGGACTCCTAATTCGGTGACACCTTCACGAGCCAAGACACCGAATAAATAGTTCGCAAGGCCGGAAAGATACCTGACAGATGTCGGGTATCGTTTCGAGCGCATAATGAAGTCGTCGATAGCGCGTACACTCAACTCGCCTCCGTCGATCAACCGTGCCAAGGCAGCATCCACGCCATTGAGATCGTCCTCATCAGCGAGGGTGAACTCGAATTGGAAGGACTGAACCACATCTCGGTTCGTTAGCGTCACATCGACAACGCCGCTCCGCGTCGACGACAAAACCCTGGCAGCGCTGGCAACGGATGTACGAGCGCCGTTTAGGGTGATCGTTTCAGCGCTGCGAATCGCCCAATCTTCAGCCACAGTCTCACCGGTGATGGTCAGGCGGCTCCTGCCACATTCCCGTCCCTTCAACACCAAAACGGGCCGCTGTATGCGATGTCCCTCAAAGGTGTGCACCCGCAGGTCAGGTTCGGTGTAGAACTCCACACCACATGTCAGGCAGGGAAACAGGTCCGGCAACACATTAACGAGGTGGCCCGTTCCTTCTCCTGTCGGCTCATGAAACTCCATGTATCCGGTATGCCAAAAACCCATGCCTCCCCCTACCTGTCGCCGACCGCGACCGCGATGGATCCGGTTGGCAGTTTCTTAGGCATGGCGGGCACAAGACTGCAGCCGATAGCATTTATCGAATCAACGAGACCCGAGGTGCACCATGGCACACGGCGTCCTTGCTCGGCAACGGACCCACCCACGCTTTTCCCTTCCGACGAACCCCAACGTCGACCAGCCATGACTGGGCAAGCCGTTTTTATATTCCGCGATCATATCGCTGTTGTGAACCACACAACCGACGCCACGCTTCGAGTGCCTGCTGGTGAGCAGAGCGTCATCCCTAGCTGCCGTTGCTGTCTCTCCGTGTATTTAGGTTCCAGGTTCGGCGCCTTTTACGAGGTCTCCGTTTCACGACGATGGATACCTGTGATTCCCCGTCCTGATTCGCATGCTCCGCTCTCCGCAGGCCACACACGGCAGGTGCTGCGGTGGCCGGCACAAGACCGGTCGCGTCCGGGTAGTTCGAAATTCGGAGAGTTGGCCGTAGGCACCGCAGGCAGTCCTGCAGCACCGGTAGGCTCGGCGTATGCCACGCGCAATCTCCAACGACGGTACTGGACGTTTCTTGGTCACGACAGCTACGGGGAGCCAGTACGTCGTCAATCTCGACAACCGAACTGTCGCACGGAAGATGGCGGCGACTGCGCCGTTAGTGGATTTCCTAGATACCGGGTTCTCGCAGCTTCGCCGCGACGAAGAAATACTGGAACTGCTGATGCTTGAGTCCTGTGAGGTCGGGGATTCTGCGCTCTTCTGGATACAGGTGCGTGATGATCACATCCCAACGTTCCGGACGACATCCCCTGTAGTCAATATTGAACCGCTCGACTAATATCTGCCGCTGCATGCGCCCGGGAAATGGCGCTGAACCTGAGCCGCCTTCTAGCAGCGCAACTTGATATTCGCTCTACGAACACTTCGGTTCGTCCGGGATACCGTGGTCGTGCTTTACCCCGAGGTTCGTCTGGCCAGCAAGATCAGAGAAATCGGAGCCATGCTGATGAACTTCAGAGCGTTCCAGGCACACCCAATACGAGCAGATGAAGCCACCCCGGCGCCCCCTCGGTCGATGAGATTCTTTGTAGGGGTCGAGGGTGAGTCAATGGTGGACTTGGCCATCCTGCTCGGGTGTCGTCCTAGGCTGGCGCGTCTTCCTCGTGTCGCAACTCAAGGGTGAGTTGATCGGCAGCGGCGAACTCCCGTACTCGGAGTTGAACGGTCCGCTTGCGTATGACGTCTTCCGACTTTGATGAGGCAAGTGTCCCGAAGGGGTCTTGAACGGCTCTCACGAAGGGTGGGGCGTTTTCGAGATCCGCGCGAAGATTGCCGACGAGGTAGAGCCAGAAGTGACTTCTTAGTTCGCCCCCGGCCGTCTTCCACTCGTTCCAACTCATGGCTTGAACTTGCGCGTCGACTCCGGACGACTTCAATTCAATCATTCGATCGATTGAACCACCCTTGATGGTCAGGACGTCGAAGCCGGGGTAGAGCTCGCTGATGCCCTGCTCAGCGAGCTGGCCAAAAACTTCCTCGACCACGGTGGACTGTTCGATAGCAGCTACGATCATCTCCGGCGAGCTGACGTCGACGATGAGCACGTCCGCATTCTCAGAGGGTGTCTCTCCGGGGAGTACGACGGTCTTCTGCCCGACGAATCGTCGCTCCTCAAATGCGAAGGTTATACGCATGCCAAGTCGGTCAAGTTCATTCAGGTCGGTGCCGGCGGCTGCCCTGGTCGCGCCTGAAGAACCACCCTCTTGGTCGCCATGTCCGTCACCTGCGGCTCCGGGTTGACCGTTGCTTCCTGTGGTCTCGTGTTTGGGACCTGATCCCTCAATGCGGATGACTTCTCCGTCTATCAGAAGGTCCTCATAGCGGTGCAGCGGGATACGCGGGGCGGCACGGGTCGCAGCGGGAGGGGTTCGGTCTGCGTGCCCGATGGCCGCTTCTGTTGACTCGCCGTCTGTCGTGTCGAACTCGTTGCCTTCTGTGCGGTTGGCCAGCTGATCGACCTGATGAGCGTCACCTCCGAGATCGGCAAGGTCTTGCTGAACCTCCTCCAGCTTCTCCGCGGCGCCGGCCAGATCGAGTAGTTGCTGTCGCTGCGCGGGGTTCGCGTTGATGAACGATAAGAAGGTCTCGACAGTGTTGACCTCCAAGGTCTCTGCCAGCGCCATAGCCAGGGTATGAGCGTCCTCCGCTATCGGAGGCCACGCAGGGCCGGACCACACGGCGAAACCGTGGAATCCCGAGTCTTCCGAGCGCCGCACGTAGTAGGTCCGCTGCGGAATCTGACCGAGGGTCTCCCCGCGGAATGAACAGCTCAGACTGAGCGACTCCACGGGTTCCAACTTCTCAGCGAAGTCAGTCAGGGCCCGTCGGTCGGCCCTACTCCGGTCAGCTCGATCGGCACTTAGGCGAGCGAGCAGCGGGGGGACCAGGTCTCGGAGTCCCTGGCGCAAACTGTCAAGGGCGGGTGCTTCAAGAGCAGCCTCGCCCGGCATCACCGACCACTCCAACGCGCTCTCCAGGAACGGGGTTCCGAAGAGCTCGCGAAGCGGACGAAGCGCTCCCGGCTCGGCCTCCAGAACGAACAACGGCACCTTGTCCTGCACACCGCTGCGTTCTCGGCTGCCGGACACCGACGCATACACGACGTCTCGGGCGGCGAGGAACTCGTACCCGGCCGCCGTGCGCGCAGCAAGCGGGGTGCCAGCCAGCGGCACCCCGTTGTTCACCGTGCTGCCGACCAGGAGTTCGAACATCTGGCGGTAGATCGGCCGCAGTTCCGAGCGCAGTGCCTGGTCGGTGATGCCCGACGGGTAGATCTGCGAGATGCGTACGCAGAGTTCGTGTGCATCTTCGACATTGAACGCGGCCGGAGTCAGCTCGCCGCGGACTTGCAGTTCGTCGAGGCAAGCGCGGAGTGTCGAGGACGGCACCCCAATCGGTTGTTTGAGGACAGGAAGGTACGCGTCTGCGTCCCGCCCACTGCGGCCCAGACGACGAACGAGCTCATCGGATCGACGCCAAGTTTGGTTTGGACGCCGCGGACCATGGCTCGTGGGGCAAATCGCGTGGTGACGAAGTCGGTAGAGCCATAGATCTGGGCCCGCAATGATGAGTTCTTGCGACGTTGCTCGCGGTGGAGCCGTTCGCTGCGACGGCGATTTTCCGGCTCCGACGAATGCCAACTCGGCCTGGGTGTGGCGAGCATAGGTGTTCCAATTGCGGACGACGTGGTCGAGCAGCTTCTCGGCCACGTCGTTATCCCTGCGCAGGGCGACTTCGGCGATCTGGTCGAGCCGATCAAGGTTGTGAACCTTGTAGAGGTAGTGATCCGTCGGCTCCCACCGTGGATCAGACGAGAACGCCCCGACGAGATCCGCTTGGTATTCGGACCAGACCTTGTCCAGACCCGAGAACGCCCAACCACCAGGGAGACCGAGACCCTTCGTGTTTGTCCACCCGGTCCCGGTATCGTCCACGTCGTGAAAATGGACCAGTCTCAAGCCACGGCTGACTCCGAGCCAAGCGAAGAAGTTGCGCCACCGATCATCGACGGTGGTCTCAAGTGCTTCGTCGGTGTCGTCATCCAGGTCGACTTCTCCCTCGTCGGGATCACCAGCCGCTGGACTCGCGTCGTCTTCGACGTTGACCCCGATGGTGGAAGAGAATTCGGCGAACACCTCGGGCGACGCAAGGAATCTGACCTGCAGGACCTCGCCCGCAGCGGCCATTGCTTCAACGATCGCCTCGACCGAGTCATCGCCAACCCAGTCGCTTCCGAAGTAAACCTGATGGGCCGGCGCCCAGGTCAACTCCCCGGTGGCATCGGCTCGACACGGAACGTCAAGGCGGCTGAGATTGAAGAACGCGCGATCCGAACCAAGCCGACCCATGGGGAGGGGCTGGTCGGGTTTGGTGGTTTTTCCGGCCAACCGACAGATCGTGGCGAGTGCTTCGATGGTGCGGTTTGACTCCCGCAACTCGGCATCGGCCGCGGCCGTGCGCGTGAGTCCTGGGAGGACCGCGGCGCGCATAACCTCCTCGAAACGGAACTCCTTGACGTCGAAGAGCGCATCCCACGCCTTCATCTGGCGCTCCAGGACCGACCTCTGTTCGGCCCTGCCGAGGGTGCCCCAACAGACCGCATGTGCGAGGAACTGCAACTTGCGAAGGGGAAGTTCCTCTGCGGAAGAGCGCGGCGGGTAAAACGCATTTTCATCTCCCAGGGCTATCCGCCTAACGGTGCCGTCGTCGTTCTCGCCGACCGGGAAGACGGGTTCCAGCCGGGCGCTGTCCTCCAAGGCACGGCGATCCGCCGCATCAGATCGTTCCCAGAGGAGCGCACAGAGATCAAGCACCGGGTCAACCCGAAAACGAGAGTCTGGGCCTGGTCTTAAAGCCGCTTTCCCTGTATCGAGGTTGTACGCAAGGGCGCGTAGAGAGTCAATCGGGCTGAGTGCTACGGCCCCATAGGCCGCACTCACCGTGGCAAGCGCACCTTCACAGAACTCCGGATCAGGGAATTGTCTGCCGCTCAGTACGCAGTCCGCCTTGAGCAGCTCAGCGAAGGTGGACCCCTCCTTGTCGAGAACGGGCGATGGAAGAACCACCTCAATGAGGGCAAGCTTATTCGGCCCTGATGGCAAGAAGCGGGCACCCGTCATTGCGCTAGCAATGGCGTCGGCGAGGAGTCCGCCGGCGGACTCGGAATCGCTTTCCTCCCGATCCAAAACTCGCAGGACGTAGCGTGGGCCACCCTCGGCCAGTAGGTGAGGCATGAGCGTCTGCACGAATGTCTCGGCTGCGCGGCGTACGAGATACCCGTTGTAGTTCAACGGGGTGCGCGCAACTTGAATGTGCTGGCGAGAAAGGTCGGTCGTGAAGGCCCCGTTGACCAGTAGCGAGCAGGACGAAGGTTCTTGCGTAGGCAGGAAGACGTGAAACCGGCGGTCCTCCGTCTTGACGCGAGGGTCGTCGGCATCCCGGACTGCGACTGACACCTCGGTGACGTCCACGCCCTCCCAGGCGGGCCCGGTCAAGCCATCGCGGTTGTCGCCGATCCGCACGTTGCCGTCGTGAGCAACCCAGTAGCGGTCACCCTCACCTTCACGGTTGACCAAGTCGACCCTGAAGAGGCCCGACTCCGTCAGGCCGCCACAACGCTCGACGCCAGAGGAGGTCACTCGGTGCCTCTCCAAGAGCCACTGACGGTCTGACTTCTCGCTGGAGGTCGCAACCTCGATGACCACTTCTTCAAGGTGCTTGAGGAAGAGCACGCTGGTCATCGGAAGGGTCAATAATTGATGCGCGAGTGCTGCCCTCTGGTCGGAGCTGACGCCTTCGTGGAACGGGAATCGAAACGCGCTGTGATAGCCGGCCGCTCGGAGTTGGTCCCAAGTCTTGTGCACCTCGGCGAGCGCCCACGGGAACCGCATCGCCGGCACCCCGCGGACCTTGCCGCGGTCAAACTCCTTCCAGAGCAGAGACACCTGCGCTTCCGCCTGCTCCCGTCCCAGTCGGAAACTCACCGTCTCGGAGTAGGCCTCGGGGCTATCAGTGATTTCGAGGACCGATTTGAAGCCCAACCCCTTATGACCGATGCTGGCACGCCTAGGGCCGTCTGACTGGGCCTTGGAACTGGCTCCCAAGCCGCACAGTCCCCGAACATCGGCGTCGGTGAAGGGGCGCCCCGTGTTGGCAACCCACAGCTCCGTGTCGGTGAGTCGAAACAACACCCTGTCCTCGGTCGTCGCAACGCCAACCAGTGCGTCATCCGCATTCTGAAGGAGCTCGTACACGAGACGTCCGCGATAGTCATGGGCGACTTGCGACTCCTGGCTGACGTCCTCCTGGAGCCTGCCCTGTGACTCTCGGTACACGGCAAGGTTCTCGCGGCAAATGCGCTCCAGGATGTCATCGAGCGGGGTCGTCGTCGCAGTCATGTTTGCTATTCCACCACACGGGTCCGGCAAAGGGTGGCTGGGACCGTGCGGGGATCTGCGATTCGGCACCTGAGTCGAATACCCCAACTACGGTGACCGCGGATTGGAACAGCCGCCAGACACTGATCTCCGAGATCATGTCCGCCCCGGCCCGCGAATGGCGGGACCGCATGCCGCGGCCGACGGGTCGGGAGAACGATTCCATATACCCGATGGACCTCTACGTGGCCTTACTGTTTTCGAAGTCGTTCCGCTGTTGCGCGAGGGGATCCCCGCCTCTCCAGCGATCGAGCCTCAGGTTTCGCCCCGGCGACCTGGAACCGGCGCCCACCAGCGAGCACGCCGATCGCCGCCACCCTGACAACCGGTACCGGAGCCAACATAGCGGGAACCCAAGCTAGCTTCAGGAAGAACCCCGCTTGGGTTGGCCCAAGCGATTCTCCACTGCACAGTCGGGGCACCCTCCGGATCGGCGCCGATTGGCGACTCTGGCCTGTTTGGTGTGTCCGAACCGGCATGTCCACCACCATTTTTTGTTTCCGCGCAGCGTTTGGGTGGGGTCCGTCCCGTTCAGAGAGTGGTCCCAGTCCTTCACGAGGTCGGGCTCTTTGCTGGCAATGTCATTGACTCCGATTAGAAGCTGATGACCGGTGTCCACAGGGCACGTCCTCTTCTTCTGGTTGCATCTGTAGGCGACCATTGCAGGAAAGGCATGACCGTCGTCGCACTGCCACCACACAACCAGTTCGCTCCCTGGCTTCACCGTGCCAGGGGTGACGTGACCGTTCCTGGTGGGATGCCACCAGGAGGCGACATCAGGACGAACGGTCGCCAGATCGTTCACACCTGGGATTAGTATCCGGCCGACGCAGGTCTGGCACCGCCCGTCATAGCGGACCAAGTCAGCAGGGGTGCGAACAAAGGGGTGTCCATTGCGGCAACGTAGGTGGACTTTGACAGTTTGACTGCTGGCCGAAACGCCTCCCGGCTCCAGGTTTCCATTTGCTGTGTAGTCCCACAAGGCGGCTAGGTCAGGGTGCACTGTGGCCAAATCATCTATGCCTGGCTGGAAAGCTCTGCTGGCGCAGTCGGGGCAACCGGTGCCTTGAAGCGTTCTGTTCGCGATGTACGCCGGGTAATGGTGGTCTTCTTTACAGATCCAGCCGACTTTCTTATTGGATGCCCGCGACACCATGTAGGGGGTCAAGTCACCGTTGGCGGCTTGATCCCATTCGAGGGCGAGCTCGGGCATGACATCCCCCAGTGAGTTGATGCCCGCAACGACTCGTTGACCGGTGCAGATGGTGCAGTGGAAGGCCTCCGTCCTGAATCTGCGTGCATGCGCCTTCTGAGTTCGCTGGACGTGTCCGTCGTCGCAGATCAGGAGAAATGCGGGGTCCCCTGATGGCTGAACAATCATGTAGCGGTCCTGCCACCATCGGTCGCCGTCCTTGCCTACTGTCTGGAGGCAACTCATGGAGTGGCTGAATGGTTCCAGCGTGTGGCGGGGGGCTGAGAATGCCATGGTCGGTGCCGGTGTAAGAGCTGGCTCGAAGCTGTCTACCGGGGGCTGGCCGAGGTGCGTAGTGCGCACCCAGACGGCCGTGGGTCGCAGGAGCAGCCACACTTGGTCGCACAGTCCAGGGGTGCACGCCGGCACCGTGATCGCCAGCGCCGTGGCGAGCCTGGCGTACCTCTCGGTGAACGGAACGGTCTCGTCAAGCACAGCGGTCTGCACTTCCGGATCGGTGATGGTGGCTAGGACGGCGGCGACTGTTGGGAGGTCTTCGGGCCGGGAAGAATCCCAGTGAGTTTGCGAGCGTTCAGAATCGACCCGGTGTACCACCTCATCAACCAGCCTGCGGGTGACCCTGCCCTCTGTCTGGAGAGCTTCGAGCCGCAGATCCGCGTCCACCACGGCTTGGCTAACGGCCAGTACAGCGACGTCCCCAGCCGGATGCGGCTCGAATCGCGACGGCCGTGTTGGTGCGGGGGCCGGGCCGATCCACTGGTTGTGAATCGCACAGGTGTGCCTTCCTCCGTTCCACACGTACTCTGCGCCCTGGTCGCCGACGCACTCGCTACACAAGTGCGAGGCGAAAGGCAGGTTCTTCATTGAGACGTTCAGTGTTCCCGCCGGGACAACGCACATGGCCTCACAGAGCGTGACCATGCGCTCGGTGGTCTGCTTCGCTGTCGCCCGCTTCCCGGTGCTGCGGGTCACATCAAGATACGCAAGGTGGCCGATGACCCCCTTACTGGCATGCAGACTGCGTTCGAGGCGGCTGGCGAAGCTGTACACGGTTTCTCCGTGCCACGCCTTGATCCGCAGCGCCACCGGCAGGGCGTGGATCGGTTCAATTTCCGGCATGGCCTAGTCTTCTCCGGTTGCCCGCTCCCCGCAGCGGCGCCGGAGGCTTCGTATTCGTTTTCCCGGTTTCGGCGGCGTAGTCACGTACGGACAATTCCAGTAGCCCCCGGGTGATCGTCTCCTGTTCTGGTTTGTCTTCCAGGATGAGGCTGGCGGCGGCGTCGAGCAAGACGGCCTTCAGCGTTCCGATGTTGCCCCCGGTAAACCCATGGAGCCAGTCAGCCTCTGCCCTGAGTAGTTGTGGACTTGTTGCGTAGAGGGGCAGCTCGGTGGCGAATCCAGCTACGATTTTCGACCATTCATCCGCCTTCCTTTCAGTCAACTTTCCGGTGAAATCGATGACCTCGACGTTGAAGACGCGGCGCTTGAGCTGCAGGCCTTCGTCGTTCTGCAGAAGCTCGGAGTCCTTCAGGTCCAGCCCTGAGTACACGATGGTGCCTTCAAAGTAATTTGTCAGGTCCTTCAAGTTGTTGACGGCGGGGCGGGAGAGTGATGCGGCATTGCCCAGCATTTGAACCTCGTCGAGGACGATCAGTTTTGTGGATACGGCGGGCAGCGTGGCCTGCAGCATGGCTGCTAGGTCTGTTTCGGTGTCGGAATTCTTGAACGGCAGCGCGAGGAACCGTGCGATCCGCTGGAGGACGCCCTTGACGGTGCGGGTGGCGGGTATGGAGACGTAGATGGCCGGAATGGCCCCCTCTGCGATGGCCCCGGGATAGTCCTTATCGAATCGGTCCAGGTAGTACTCGATCAGTGCGAGGCAGGCTGTGGATTTGCCGGTGGAAGCCGGCGAGGAGAGCAGTACGCCGCGTCTGCCGATTAGCGATCCATCGTTCATCATGTGGGCCTTCGTGAACTGCTTGATGAGGTCAAGAACTGTTCCGGTTGTGATGATCATTTCTCCGGCCATGTATCGGATGCGGGCCCGGTTGAATGCCAGCCTGCTGTCAAGCGTTAAGGCGTCATAGGAGGGCCGGTCGATCATCTGGAATTCTTTCCGGCTTGGGCCGAGCAGATTGTTCAGGGACTCCCACCTCATGAGGGACTTGTCGTCCTCGATGGGCCCGCTGAGCCGGTGGAGACCGTTCGATGTGACGGCGTCCACTCCGGATGGGGCGGCAGGATCATCGGGCATCTAGAGGCCTTCCTCGTCGGGCTTCCGGTTTTCCGGCGCGTCCGCAGCGGCGTCCCCGGACCGGTCGTGCATGTGGTCCATGGCGTTCACGATGTCGTCGGGGTCGAACAGTTTGTAGGCACCGGCGCTGGCGGCGCCCGCCCACATTTCGGAGGTGTCTTCGGGTTCCACGACCGTCCTGGGTTTGGGACGCCCGATGCCTTGTTCGTCGGCCAGTTTCCCGTTTTGCTCCCGGTCCGCCGCCGCGCGAAACTCCTTTTCTGCCGCTGCGGCGGCGCCCTTTGCCAGCCGTCTGGACAGGTCGCTGCGTTCCTTTGCCGTAATCTGTTGCCCCAGAGCGGCGATGTTCTCGGCACTCTCACGGGTCGCACGCGAGAAGGGCGAGTTGAACGCATCGGAGTTCACCCAAGGGCATTCGATGTACTTTCCAGCATCTGGGAAGCAGTCCAGCTCGGTAATGTAGACCCAGACCGCGGCGGGGTTGTCCGGTTCGTAATGGACACGCCAGAGGTCCTTGGCCAGCTTATTTCCCGACGGCTTGCCGCGGTAGAAATCCAGGTCGGCAGTGTCGTAACGCCTGTTGTGTAATGGAAATCCGACGCGGCCGATCTTTCTCTCCTCGACTGGCAGCATGCTGATGTAGGTGTTCCGGGTGATGGGGGTGAATAGGCAACCGGTCCGGTAAGTGAGTGCCTCGTACATGGTGTTGGCGCTGTACCGGCGGCCGGGGTACTCGGGGTTTCGCAGCGCATCTGTCTCCATGTTCTGCCACACCTGGCAGATCCACAGATCCAGAAGGTAGGCGAGCGTATGGATGCTGATCAGGTCTTTGCGCTTTTCAACGTATTTGCCACGGTCATCCGGATTGCCTCCCGTGAAGCCGGGCAGGTGCCTGACGAACATGTCCTTGATGGTGCGGTGTGACCGTTCGACGATGGCCTTGTCGGTCCCGGTTCCGGGTGACGCGTTGGTTATGTCGATGCAGAGCATATGGCAGGCAGCCAGGACGGCGTTGGACTGAAAGTCGCGGCCGAGGTCCATGACGACGCGTTGGATTCTTATGATCGGCCGGCCGGTGTCCTTACCTTCCAGGTCCGCTTCGATAAGTGTTGCCGCCCACGGCATAGCCCGGATCTCGTGCAGGTTAAACGGCAGGGCGGGACCGGGCCGCAGTTCCGGAATCGACAGCGCCTTGGCCAACAAATAGACCAGGTCGATGCCCTTCACGCCGACCGTAACCATCGCCGCAAGGATGCTGTGGGTCGCCACGCAGATCAACGTGGTCAGGGTGGGCCGGACAGGTTTGCCGTTGTCGTCGAGAACCATCATGTCGATCGGCGTGGAGTCCATCTGACACTGCTCCCCCGGGGCGTGCGCAGGCCGGGCAGCGACGTAGCGTTTCGGACTTCCCTCGTTGGTGCGGCGATTGTTGGCGCTGCCTGTGGTGTAGCGGCCCGCGGTAAGTATTTTGAACTTGCGGCGAAGGGTTTTCTCGGAGGGCAGCCGGTCCATTTCGCCCGGGTACTTTTCAATCCAATCGCCACGGACCTCGTCGACGAGCTGCTGGGTGGTGGGAGTTGAATCGTTTTTCTTTTCTTCCACCCGCCGGGCCATCATTGTGAACAGCCTGGAGTCGATGCCGGCGAACGGATCCTGAATACGGGTGGAACGGCCGTCCACCAATCCGGCGGAGTCCTGTTTCTTCAGTTTGCCTACGAGCTTCTTCAGGTTGGAGCGGGATGTACCCCGCATTTTAAGCGGTGCAAGTTCGCGGGCCTTCCTGTCGAGCCGTTCATTCTGGGTGGCGTTCTGCGGGCCGTATTCGGGACGGTACGTTTCCGCGTCGAGGGGCTTGCCGTAAGCCACTTCCTCAACGTGGCGGGTCAAGAAGTCCTTCTTCCACTTCGCCAGAGGCTGAAGGTGCTCGTCGGCCGCGCGCGCCGTAACAACATTTTCCAGGGAAAGGTCCGATAGTCCACAGCGGCGCATGACCGCCGAGTACCTCATGGTCAGCGTTTGGCCGGTCAGAGTGTTTAACAGCGCAAGGTCTGATCCCTGATGTCCTTCCACCATGTACGCGACTCCATCCATGACGATGGGCCGTGCGAGGTCCCGTTCCAGCGGGTTGCTCATGACTTTTCACGGTTCCAGATCCGAGTGGCGTCACATAGCGAAGTACTGCGGTCGTAGTCAAGGACCCGGGTGAACATGAGGTGGAAGATAGCCGGCAGGTACCGCCATTCGAGGTCTGCATCCAATCCGCGCGCCAGGCGCATCAGTTCAATTGGCTCTGTGGTAGCGGCGACGATACGTTCTCTCAGTTCCTCGTCGGGGGCGGCGTACCGGTGGCGGTATCCGGCGAGCCACACCAAGTTGTGCTCTTCGTATCCGTACAGGGGTTCGATGATGGTGTACCCCCAACCGAGCTGTTCACAAACCTGGGCTGTTCGATTGAACTTGACGATGTCGCGCAGGGTGGTGAATTTCATGCTGCGTACATCAACGATGGTGGTCGCCTCTTTGTTGGTCTTGACGGCGTAGTCCGGATAGTGGGCCATTTCGCCCCGAAGCAGGAAGCAGCACGGCTGCGAGGCAATGGCGCCAATGGACATCGTGTGTTCGATCTGCATGAGCGCCACGTATTCCTCCATCGACTCATACCAGACCTGTTCGCCGGTCTGCCCCACAATGTACAGACCTTCATGGTTGATCCGCTGGGGGTACTTGTAACCGGTGCGAACGGGAACAGCTCGTGAGAGGTCACCCGTGAACGGGCTTCCGTCCACGACATGCACCTCGCCGTCAGGCTTCGATTCCGGGTAATACCAACGGACTTCTTCCAGGCCGTCCTTGATACTGGCACCCCTGTAGGGGTGCGACGAAGTCGCCTGGTTCTTTCCTATCCGACGGATTTCAAGGCTGCACGGGGACGCTTCTTCTGCTCCATGATCATGCATTCATTGCTCTTTTTCTGGACCTTTTTCCAAATGAGACGCTCCACAGAATATGCTGCGCCACGCCAATGCCCCCGACTGGCCAAGGCCTCAACCCTTCCGCTGTTCTGGCTGAGAAGTGTCTGCTTTTCCTAGTAATCTCCCCGCACGGACGGCCATAGCTGGACAACCCAGCGGTCAAACAGGATGGCTAGATCCTCCATCAGGGTGAGGTCCTCCTCACCACTCTCCGTGCCCGTGTAACCGCGGCGAGACTGCCCAGGTAACTTATTGACGAATTGTTTCTGGATGGTGATGAAGGCGCGTTCAACAATCGCATAGGCCCACAGTGTCTCTGGGGTGGTGACGAGGGTGATACCGACTTCTCGGCAAGCGGATTCGGCCGCACGAGAGCGGTCATCCTCGTCCGTCAGGACCCTGGACAGCCGGAAGGGGGGACGGCGGGCCGCGGCCGCCGCGTGCGCCGCGTCATCGAGGAGTGCCGGCCAAGGAAAATTCATCCGCTGCAATTCCCCACGCCTTAACAGCTTCCCGACAGGTCGGGTCGCTGGTGGGGCCAGCGCTTGGGCGATGAGGTCTGCAGTGTCCGGTCTCGTATCCAGTGCTTGGACGCTCGTTGCCGGTATCGACCGGTTTGATTTGTCGATCATGATGGTCAGGCTCGCCAGCCCGGGCTGTCCGGTTGATGTTTTGACCCTCACAGCAGAAGTTGGTGAGCTGATTTGCGCTTCGCTGCCAGGCAGGAAGGCACGTACATTGAAGATCCTGTTAGGCAGCGGATAAAGCATCGAAAGCGGCATCTGTTCGCGGCGGACAAACTTCGCCACCACGAGCAGGGGCACTGGTGACTGCCCGGACGGAGACGTGTCCTTCACGTACGAGCAGTCCACCCGGTCCCGCTTCCGGAGGTGCACTGTCGGCCGGCTGTGCTGATAGTTGCATCCGCGTCTGCACAAAGGAAAGGAAACGTGGAGGGGGCAAGGTCGCTCATCCGCCTGCCCGGGGAGGCGCCACGCCCGTCTCTTTTGCATTCCCGCCAAAGCAGAATGACGTGCCCGTATTCGTTGAAGTTCCGCGACGGGTCGCCCACGTTGTCGCTCAAAACCACGCGTAGAGTCTCGTCTGGCATATTTATCTTCGGCGTCTCGCCGCTGCCCTTGATCTGGATCCACCCTCAATATCGGCGTCGACTCGGCGCGGGCGGAGATTACCCAAGCCGACGCGACCAAAAATCCTGCACCCGCAGAACGCACAGCTTCAACCACACTTCTAAACACAGCTTGGCATCACTGCCAAGAACCCCGCTGTCACGACGCGACCGACTTTTCAGTTGAGCGTCTTTCTCAAATCTACGCCGCCCTAAGGGCGTGTCAATAGCCCTAAAGACTGGCTGTAATCGCCAGCAACCGCCAGAATCACTCTGCGAACTCCGGGACATTGAGGGGCATGAGACCTGAAGACTGTGGCACTCGTGTTTCGGGGGCATAGCCTAAAATCAGGCCATGAGTGCCCCCCGCTTCCAGCCCCGACTTATGGCCGTCCCTACGGACCGGCTCTACTTCGGCAAGGTAGCCCGGATCTCCTGGCTCGAAGGCAGCACAGAAACGGAAGAAAAGCGGATCGCAACCGCCCGTCTACAACATGCCCTTGCAGTGAAAATCATCGGCACGCTCCGGGACATGGGACACAACGTCCGCAGCTACGCAAAGCTTGCCGGCGTCAGCTATGACCGGATGGCCAAGGTCCTTCGGGGCGAAGCTCTGATGCGACTCGAGGACATTGCGGACGCCGAACGACTTCTGGGCCTGGTCGTCCCGGCGTTGCTGGAGGCCAACGAGACCCGCTCGCCCGAACAGATCGCAAGCGACCAAAAGATCGAAGCCGCGCGAAAGCGCCACGAGGCGTTCAACCTCATGAGGGAGGCTATGGCTATGGAACTCAAATTGGCGAAGGCTTCGGAAGCCGAATACGACGCCAGGAAGAACGCTTCGCTACCGGATTCTCGATCAGACTCGGAGCCTGGTGCAGCTGGGGACCCCTCAACCGGAGCGAGGAATCAGTGAGCTTAATCCCGGACAAGCCTTGCACAGCGGCGTGGCCTTCTCCACATGGGTTTTTGGTGGCCTTCTCCACATGGGTTTTTAAAGGTCGGCCCGGTGCCAGGTGTTCAAGCGCCCGGATCCGTCGAGGGTTGACGAATTCCCCCTTCGGACTTCCATTCCCCTTCTCCGCCTTTCGCCTGTGCACCTGGTCACTGACGATGGCCACCGGAACACCCTGGCCCACGATCAGCTGTACACGTTCCGGGTGAGCGCCGGGCGAAACAGCCCTATGGCGTACGCGTCTAGGAGAACATCGGCTACTTCGTTGACGTTGACCCCCTCGAGCATCGATACTGTCTGCCCCGAACGGAAAGTGTTCGCCATGGCGCCCAACGCTGGTCTCCACCGAGCGTGGCCTCGGCCCGGATTCAGCCAAAACGCTCTTGCGGTCGCATCAGGGTGCACCCGGCATTCGATCCGATGACAGTGGGCACGGAGGCTGTCCAAGGCCCTGGAACAAGTCCCCTTGCCGCACCGGTCAGAATATCGGCCCTGAGCAAGATGGGCATCAGCGGCGACCTTGCACGCCTATCCGGCGGGATAGGAGCTCGACCTCGCCGTACTGGAGCTCCTCAACGCCAGCAGTACCTCGAATAGCCACGCCACCAGACGCCGAGGTCCGTCATGCATGGTCGCGCAACTCCTCGGCCGCCTCCCGGTAAAAAAGGGGGCCGGTCGCATGCGCCCGCCGCTGCTATCACGAGTGTCCCATCATCGCCTCCGAACCCGGGCTTACTTTATGCTGGACGGGTGTCTGGCACCCATCCCCTTGCAGTCTTCGGTGACTGGCACGGCGCGGCCGGATGGGCTTTGACCGCCATCAGGTCAGCAGCCCGCGAAGGTGTCCGCACCGCGCTCCACGTCGGTGACTTCGGTCTGGACTGGCCGGGTGCCAAGCGGGGACGCTACGAAGCGAAGCTCAACAAGTACCTGATTGACCTGGGGATCACGCTCGTCGTCTCCGGGGGTAACCACGACAACTGGGGAACTTTGGAAAAGCTTCACGTCGAAGACGACGGCTTAGCAACCATCCGATCAAATATCCGGGTCCTGCCGCGTGGCGGCAGAACCATGATCGATGGCCTTGCCGTCGGCGGCTTGGGCGGCGCCTTCAGCGTCGACTATGAGCACAGGACCGAGGGGAAGGACTGGTGGCGCAACGAAGAACCCACCCGTGAGGAAGCCGGCGCACTCATCGCCGGCGGTCCCCTGGACATCTTGATCGCGCACGACGCTCCGGCAGGCGTTCCACTAAAGGGTGACTTTCAGCTCAGCACAGAATTGACTGAGAAGGCGAACAAAACCCGCTACCTTCTGAGAGAAGTAGTCGATGCGCTGGCCGTGCCTCATGTCTTTTGCGGCCACTGGCATCAGCGACGCATCCACGAGCTAAGCCATTCGAATGGCATGGTCACGAGAGTAGACGTGCTCGATATGGAAAACTCCCGTCACGGGAATGGTGTTCTCGTCTGGCCTGGCAAAGCTCTGCTGCGGATTGACGCGCTTGAAATCAGGAACCCATAGCGACCTGCATCCTCACGGTGGCTGACCTAGAGTAGGAAGCATGGACGCGGTCGAGTGGGCGCACGAGCTGGCTTACTCCCTAAGCGTTGGGCCAGGAACACCATCCTTACTGACGATCGCTACTTGTACCGGACCCGCTGCTAGCAGGGAGGTCATTGAAACGGCCAAACGAGTAGTTGGCGAGGCGGGATGGCCCGTCTATGAGCTGGTCGCTCGCGAGGTGGCCCCTAATCCGTCCCTTCTGCGTGAAAGCGGCTTCCTGATTCTTCGGGATGTTCGCCAACCGTTAGCCTCGGCCGTGCCAGTTCTCATCGGCGCTCACCAACTGCACATCACCCGGAGCCTCCCAGTCGGCCTGCTCATCGTAGGATCTCCTGCCGGAATAAAAGCCCTGCGTAGGCATCCCGCCCTAGGCTTTCTAAGCCGCGCCGAGTGGGTAGTACAGAACTAGCGTGAACCAGCCTCCGGTCCACCCAGCGGCCTTGTCCTCGGGCACTAAGGAACCACTGGCGGGGCCCCAGCACGATAAGCCGCGTCGCCCCTAATACCCATGGAAACTGTCACAGGCCACAGTTACACTCGCGCCATGGTGCAGGAGCTACGTAATGACGACGCGGGCCGCTACCTCGTGACCACCGCCACCGGCAGTCACTACGTACTCGATCTGACAGCCAGAACCGTAACGCGGAAGATGGCCGTGACCGAGCCGCTCGTCGGCTATCTCGACGCCGGGATTTCGCAGCTCCGCCGCGACGGGGAATCACTTGAACTACTCTTGCTCGAGTCATGCGCCCTCGGAGAACCGGCCCGCTTCTGGGTCCAGGTCCGCGACGACCATATTGTGACGCTCAGAACTACCTCGCCTGTGGTGCGGATCGTTGCCCTGAACCCTTCGGAAGCGTGAACTTTGCGCCTATGCTGGTCCCGTGAACATTGCGCCTTCACCCAGCAGTATCGACGTCATCATCCATGACGCGGAGGCTGAATGGTGGCAGATCGTTGCCGCCCTCGGACCGCTCGTCGTCCTCTGTGCCGTCCTCATCGCGGCGATCGGCTGGGTCGCGCTGCGGCGGCGGACTGCCGCGATCAATCCTGGCAACCGCAGCGACTGGTGGCCTCGGGCACAGTGGGCGTTGGAAGCGTGCCTTGATGATCCGAAGAGACGTGAGGTCGGCTTCGCTGCGTTGGAACTCCTGAACACCAGCAATTTATCCGGCAAGGAAGAGAGCCGGATCATCGCCGAAGCTTGGAAGAGCCCGCTCCGCGACAGAGAGACAATGTCCGCCCTTGCCGAAAAGAAGACCGTTGATGGAAGTCATTTACAAAGCGGTATCGGCCCCGACGAAGAGCGCGTAGTCGTTCGCGCCGCCCGCCTGCGGCTCTCAACAGACAAGAAGCTAGGCATCGAAAGCACATCCTGGGTGAAGGCAGTCGCAAAGCGGCCCCTTTGACCCTGTATCAGCCGTGGCCAGCAAAAACCCACGGTGAAGTCCCCATTGATGGTTTTCAGGCGGAGCGTGTCCCAACCGTATTTGTGGCGTTTCCGCTATAAATACGCAATAGCATCCGGCGGGTCGTCGTGCCGGGCATAGGGGTTATGTTACGGCAGCGGCTGGCGAGACTTGGTTGTGCGGCTCATAGCGAGGGACTGTGGAATTAACGGTGTATCCGGCTCGACACGCCGGGCGGTAAGCCTGGCGGGAAGGAGCCCGATATGGCCGCAACACTTGAGGCTGTGCCGAGTACGAAAACTGCTGAGAGGAAGACAGAAATATCAGAGGCCGACGCTGCCCGCGAACTGGTCAGGATGGCGAAGGAGCAGGGCCTGTCCCTGACCGGTCCCGACGGGCTGCTCAAGCAGCTGACGAAGACCGTGATCGAGACCGCGCTCGATGAAGAAATGACCGAGCATCTCGGATATGAAAAGCACGATGCGGCCGGCAAACAGACTGCCAACTCCCGCAATGGGGTTCGCCCGAAAACGGTGCTGACGGAAACGACCGGCCCCGTGGAAGTGGATGTGCCGCGGGACCGGGCCGGCACGTTCGAGCCGGTCATCGTCAAGAAGCGCCAGCGCCGCCTGACCGGGGTCGATGAGATGGTCCTCTCGCTCTACGCGAAGGGCCTGACCACGGGAGAAATCAGCGCGCACTTCGCCGAGATCTACGGCGCATCCGTGTCGAAGGAGACGGTCTCGCGGATCACCGACAGGGTGTTGGAGGAGATGGCGGCGTGGCAGAACCGGCCGCTGGATGAGGTCTACGCGGCTATCTTCATCGACGCCATTGTCGTGAAGATCCGGGACGGGCAGGTCGCCAACCGGCCCATCTACGCCGCCATCGGTGTCACTCTGGAGGGCGAGAAAGAGATCCTGGGTCTCTGGGCCGGGACCGGCGGTGAGGGCGCGAAGTTCTGGATGAGCGTACTCACAGACATCAAGAACCGCGGCGTGAAGGACACGTTCTTCCTGGTCTGCGACGGGCTCAAGGGCCTGCCCGAAGTCGTGACGAATGTGTGGCCGCTGACGACCGTGCAGACCTGCATCATCCACCTGATCCGGAACACCTTCCGGTTGGCGTCGAAGAAGGACTGGGACGCCCTTAAACGCGACGTGAAGCCCATTTACACGGCGCCAAATGCCGCGGCTGCGCGGGCGGCGTTTGAGGACCTTACGGAGCGCTGGGGCGGGAAATATGGGGCGATCGTGCGGCTCTGGGAGAACGCGTGGGAGGAGTTCATCCCGTTCCTGGACTACGACGTGGAAATCCGGCGCGTGATCTGCTCGACCAACGCCATCGAATCCTTGAACGCCAGGTACCGGCGCGCCGTCAAGGCACGGGGTCATTTCCCCACCGAGCAGGCTGCGCTAAAGTGCCTGTATCTGGTCACCCGATCCCTCGATCCGACCGGTGCCGGCAAGACCCGATGGGCCGTGCGTTGGAAGCCCGCTTTGAACGCCTTCGCCATCACTTTCAGCGACCGATTCCCGGCAGCTGAAAGCTACTAAATGAAAACGCCGGATACACCGTTAATGAGACAGTCCCGCCACGATAGTCGGTCTCCCTGGCGTGGCCTCCAGTCAGCGGTTGTTTGCTTGCCTGACTCGTGGGGTCCCAAGCTCAACGATTCCCCGCTCGGTATGGGTCTGGAGTTTATACATCTGAGCGAGCTTGATTTCGGCGCCGTTGAGCGTCACACGTAGGCCCTCGACGTCACCGATCCAGCCGTGTTGTTCGGCTTCGGTGATGCGTTCTTGGAGGTTGTCGATGATGTCTTGGAGCCGGTTGATTTGGCTGGGATCAGGGCGGAGAAGGGCGCAGCGGAGGCAGGCGTGTTCGTGTTGGCAGCCTGTGCCGTAGGCGCGTCCACAGCTGCCCAGGCTGAGTTTGCGTTGCACGAAATGGGCTTCGAATTCGTCCCATTCGGCGGCGGTTGGTTCGCGGTATTCTTCGGTGGGCCGAATGACCCGTCGCTTTTCGATGAAGGTGCGGTGGTGCCGGATGACGTCCCGGGGATAAATCGCTGCGTATCCCTGAGTCGTCGCCAGGCTGGCATGGCCCATCAGCACCTGCACGATGTGTGGAGGCAAGCCGCTGGCAAGTGCCTCGGTCGCGAAGATGCGACGGAAATCGTGCGGGGTGAATCTCACCTCGGCACCGCTGACCTTGATGTGCGCGCGTCGCGCCAAGTCATTGAGCAGCGTGGAGACGGTGGCCGTCGTCATCACGTTCGGCGGTCCGGCGCCACGGCGGCGGACGAACAGATGCGGAAGAGGTGAGCTCAGCACTTTCTCAGCTGAGTCCCATCGCTGTGTCAGTGGTGCGCGACCCGTGTCCTTGGTGATACGAGAAAGCACTCGGTAGAGCACGTGCACGAGCTCTGGGCCAGCCACCATCAAACGCTCGGTATCGGTCTTGCTCGGAGCGAAGTGCAGCAGCGGAATGGTCTCCCCGGTCGCTGGAACTTTGTAGGGCTGGATGCTCATGTGCACCAACTCGAGGACTTCTTCGATCCGTGCACCGGTGTGGCGAAGTGTCTCAACGAGCGCCCAGGGTCCAGGAGGGATGGGCGGCAGTGCAGGCGGTTGTTGTTTCTGTGGTGGCGGCGCGAGGTCGTTCCAGCTTCGTCGTTTGGTCTGGATGTTGATGGGCGGAGTTGTCACTGGTTCCCCCAAAGCACGCGCAACTCATCCGGGTTATAGGGCTGACCGGCCGGTGAACTATCAATGGCAGGGGAAGTCCTGCTGCTCAGATGGGTCCGGTAATGCTCGATGACTTCCTCCATATGCGGAACCGCATAGACGGTGGTCGTAGCCAGCGACTGATGACCGAGCAACTCCTGGACTTCGTGAAGGCCCATCCCGCCCTCAAGCGCGCGGATCGCGAACGTGTGCCGCAGATCGTGCAGCGTCCAGTTCGAACCGAGCAGGTCGTTGCAGCGTCTCAGTACGGCGCGCATGGCTTCGTAGGACAGAGGACGGGGCTCGCCCCGCAGCGTGAGCCAAACCGGTTCATCCGGGCCGGCGACGCCTCCTTCGAGCTGATAGAGCCGAAGCCATACGAAAGCATCAGGCGCAGCGGGCAACCATTGCAGCTGGCCGCCTTTGCGGTAAACGCCGATCAGCTGGTCGCCCACGTTGACCCGGTCGCCCGTGAGCCCGAGCAACTCGCTCGCCCGCGCACCGCTGCTGACATAAAACGCCACCAACGCCCGGTCCCTGTTGGACCGCAAACGCCGGAACAGATCGTTGAACTTTCCATCCGGAATTGATCTGGGCACTCGGTGCGCCTCGCGCTGACGCAGGGGTTGGCGCCGCACTGGGGCAAAATCCCGTAGAGGGTCATGATGCGCATGGGATCGCCCACGGCGCAGCCCGAAGGGGTTCACGATGGGCCCAACTCCCATCCGAAGCTGGAAAGCGTAAAACTCCTTACACACCGTCGTCGTGTGGTTGATCGTCGAGGGTGAGTAACGCATTCCGAGATGCCTCTTTCCCGTGACAAGGTTCCGGCTCCCCCGCCGCTGCGGGACGTTGCGATTCCCGACGAACTTCTCGGCCTGGCGCGCCCACAACACGAAGTCGCGCGCTTCAAGGGACGTTGCCTGCTCCCAGCTGACCCCGACGGCCCACAAAAATCGAACGAAACGGAGCAACGACAAGGCATAGGTTCGTACCGTCTGAGGCGAATAGTCCGTGGCTGCCAGCTCAAGCAGATACTCCGTGGCAGGAGCGAACTCCTGTCCCGACGCGTCGAGGACCACGAACCCAGGAACACCGGAGCGAGTGATCACCCGCCCGACGTTCGCTACGGTCAGTCCCTCGGCTCGATGCCGATCCGAACTGCGATCCGAGAGATCCATGACCAAAGCATGACGCTGACGGGGCTCGTCCCAGGCCGACGACACGCGCTGTGAACCGTCAACATAGTCCGGTAAACAGATCATTACCGGCGGGAGGAGCCGGCCCCTCTCAGACGCGGGGTCGTAGTCCGTCTCGTGAGGAAGTGTGGGATAAAGTCCAGTGCATGTGCTGGGGCATTCAACAGCTCGAGGCCCAAGCACATCGCGGTGCAGCCCTGTACCGCCAACGCCTTTGAAGGGGATCTGGGCCATGGGCAAGATGAAGGGTAACCGCCTCAACACCGCGGCCAACGTCGGTAGCTTCGTCACGGGACGTCAGCAGCTCAACGTCCAGCGGACCATTGCACAGCAGAACGCTATTCAAGCGGAACTAGCTGCTGCACAGCTGACCGAACTAAGGCGCCAGCAGTTGGATGCCGAACACCAGAGGGTCCGTGCCTGGACGGACGCAGAGGTTGCCGCCGGACACCTTAGCGAGGCTGAAGCTGATACCTACGTTGCCACGCACATTCATAACCTGATCACGCCCGCGCCCCGGGCTTCTGACAGAATCACGGCCAGGTTCACCGAGTTCCTCATTGCAGGACTCAACGCCGGTGGAGCGGGTGCGGGATGGTATGACCAGGGCGGGACCGCACGCTACTGGGATGGGAAGATGTGGACTCACCACGCCACTTCCCTGAAGGTTGCCCGGGAGCTTGTCCAGCGGCTGTCAACGGAGAACTACAAGGGCATCCGCCAGGAAGTCGAGTCCGCTGCGCAGGCCGACCCTGAGCGCAAGCCAGTCGAACCGGTCCCGGCCCCTTCGGCGAAGTCCGTCCCGCCGCCGCCTCCTCAGCCGGCCCTGCCGCCGGCCGGTTGGTACCCTGCGGGAACACCTGGAGTCTTGGGCTACTGGGACGGCAGCTCGTGGACCGGCGAAACCAGACCCGACCCGAGCACATTCCCCGGATAGTGTTCATCCACTACCCAGGGATGCTGAAGAAGCTGCTCGGGTCGTCGGCGCCGAGGAGGTCGTGGTGGAAGACGATGGCGTCCACGGGCCGGGTGTCCACGAACAGGACCGCGGCCGTCCGGGAGTGCACCACCGTGTAGCGGGTAGGGCCTTCCACCCAGGAATGGATCCCGGTGTACTCCTCGACGAACAATCCGTCACCGAGCAGGCCCCGCTTATCGAGCAGGTCGTAAACAAGATTCCAGGCGAGATCCATCAGTTCATGGATTGCCGCCTCCACTGTTGGAGCCGTCATAGCTCCATGGTGCTCCTGGGCACCGACAGTCTTGCGGAGCCTGCGGGCGTGTCCTTGATGTGGCTACGCCGAAAGGTCAGAGGGGCACCACCCCTACCGGCGGTTGCCAACTTCTTGATGCCAGTACCTGGCGCTCTCGCTCCCAATACGGAGTATGGCATCGGGCTGCCATGGTGCGGGCCAGAGTTGAAGGAGGTACTCATCGACCGTGCCCTCGGCGAACTCCCCTACGTGCCCTTCATCGCGGCCCTTGGCACTGACACGCAGCCGGTAGGAACCGGGTGGAATGCCGATGGGCCCAGTGTTCTCGCCCGCCCGAGTACTCCATACCATCTCGTGCCCTTCCGGAAGCGTGATGGATACCTCGACGACGTCCTCCCAATGCCCGTCATTGCTTCCCGGGGGTGCATCCAGCAGAACCATGCGAACGGGCGAGCCGCCGGAGCGCCGGGAGAGGTTGACGTGCACCCCGTCGGGATTGGCAGCGCCCACCAAGCCGCTGATCTGCCCCTGGTATGAACGGTCAAAGTCACCGTCAAACAAGCCGTCCTCGCCCCACGAAAGGTCCAGTTGCCCGTAATCGGTCTGGATAACCTGGTCTAGCAGCACCCGTTCCACAGCCTCAGCGTAACCGCTGTCAACCACGGGTCAACGAATGCCGGCGTTCCCATTTCGGCACGTTGCCGGTGAGCTTCTTAGACGTCAGATGCCAGCTGTGGCAGTGCTGGCAGGGGTAGGCCCTGACAGGTTGCTTACCGGTCTTTCCGCTGGAGCGGATCGCTTCCAGAGCACGCAAGGCGGTGAACTGGTTCGGGTACGGGTTTTTCTGACAGGCCATCGCGGGTCCTTCGTTCGGTTGACCGAACGGTTCACACCCGCCTACAGTCGCCATCTTCATAGCGGTCTTGCTGGACTGATGATGCCATATGGTGCAGAGCTTTGGCAGGAGCTACTCGTCCGCGGGTTCGCCTTCATCTTTGAGCTCGCCGGCGGCAATCCGTTCGGCGGTGCGCCGGTAGGCCTCGGTGATGAAGTCTTCGATGTCGTTGGCCCCGATGCGCCACACACCCCGACCGCCGACCTGGATTCCGCGAAGCTCCCCGGTCCTGAGCAGGGCACGGATCTGGTTCTGGTTCACGTTCAGCTCTTCGGCCGACTGCGAGATCGTCAGGAATCGTGGCTTCTTGGGTTCGTCGGTCACCGGATCATCCTATGTGGGCAATTGGCGTCCGCTCTCGGATTCCCCGCGGGTAACAGCTCAAGATCGACGCAAGAGATTCCGAGGATTGACCGATTCCCTTCCGTCTTGTCCTCTTGGCTTCCTAGAGTGTTCCCAGGTAGCAACGACTACGACTGGGGGACGTATGAGCAAGAGCAGTATTCCGTTTGCGGAGGAAGCACGAGCCACGCAGGCTCCTGTGCCAGCCCCGCACATGAAACCATTGGTCAAACCGCGTGCAGCACAGCAGGCTTCCCCCTGCAGGGGCCAGAGCCGCGAACATGAGGTACAGCGTCCCATCCGCGACCTCGCCGAACTTGCAGCCACTCGTCACGGGAGAACAGCATGACCGCCGGCGTCGATACGTCCTTCGAATACCACTCAGATACTCCACCTGGGAAGGACCCGGACAGGTACAGTCCGACCCTGCGGAGGCATCACCAGCTGCTGTGGAGCAAGGAGTTGCCCTCCGGCGAATTCTTTGACTTGGCACCCGAACCCAAGTCGTACCTCGCACACCGGTCCCATCTGGGTGAGTTTCGCCTATCCAGCGATGCCATCACCACCAGACTGCAAAAGCAGGCGGCCAGCCTCATAAGCAGCATCCCAAAGGATGACATCCCTCCGTACCGCGGCTACACGGCCGGAAGCGCTCTCGTCTTCCCGGGAATCCAGATCGGCGGACAGCAGGTAATCAATCAGGCACGCGGCTGTCACCCCCTGATCGCAGACCGCTTTGATCTGACCTTGGAGTGCATCCGGCGCCATTACCTTGGCGTGGAGCCGAACCCACTCTCAGATGCCCTGAACAGGTATAAGGATTTCTTCGCCCTGTTCAACACTTTCGATGGGTACGTCAAGTTCTTCCTGCTGCAGGACCTCGTAGAGGAGGACGGGGTGACTATCAAGTACTTCCACGATTTCAAGAACTTCACTACGCCTGCCGTCCAGCAGGACAAAGACCAGTACCTCGATTACCTGCGGCGCAAAAACAACTTCATTACCGCACGAAACGCCACGATCGACGCACAGCCATAAGGATTGCCCAAGATCCAGCCGGCCCTGGACATGACAAGGACGGCCGCGCGCATGGGAACGTATCGCTACCGAAGGGAGCACCGCCTGCCCGGCTGCCTCTATTCCCGCTGTCGGCTGCCGCGCGCCCTGATGACCCCCGCCATTGCGAGCGGGAACGCGCCACGACGGCGGCCAGGTGCCTGAGCAGGCTTTAGGGCTGCACCAGTGCCGCCCAGCCCACGAGAACCCCTGGCAGACCAACGCAGGGATCATTGCCGTAGCTGTTCTTGGAGCCGATCTTTCCGTCCTTGTTCTTGATGACGGGCTCCACCTTGTCGGCCTGGCAGCGTCCCGACCTGCCCCTTCTGCCTCATCCTTGGTGCCGTAGTCAGCACCGAAAGCACGGCCAGTGCCCGCATCATCCAACGGAGACTGCCTGTACCGCGTGAATGGTCAGGCCAGCCCCATCCCGGTCGGGAACCGAGTACTACAGTGGATGCATGGCTGCCAGCCGCAATCCGCTCGACGACCTGCGCGAAACCATCGGCCATCTGGCCGATCAGCTCAAGCTGCCCGGTTCGGGGCGCGTCGACGACATGGTCGGCGATCTCATCGGTGCGAGGCCCGGGCCGGCCCGGCCGCTGTCCGAGGTACAGGCCGAGCTCGACGCTCTGGTCGGACTGGAGACCGTGAAGGAACAGGTGCGGGCCCTCGTCGCACTGCTCCAGGTCCAGGCCCGCCGTAAGACGCACGGCCTGCCGGAGGTGGCCACATCACAGCATCTGGTGTTCCTCGGAAACCCGGGCACGGGCAAGACCACCGTGGCGCGGCTCCTGGCCGAGATGTACCGCGCGGTCGGTCTGCTGCAGAAAGGCCACTTGGTCGAGGTCGACCGTTCGGGCCTGGTGGGGCAGTACGTCGGCGCGACCGCTATCAAGACGGACCGGGTGATCCGGCGTGCACTGGACGGCGTCTTATTCATCGATGAGGCCTACGCGCTGGCCCCGGAGGACGGCCGGATGGACTTCGGCCCAGAAGCGATCGAGGTCCTGCTCAAGCGGATGGAGGACCACCGTCACCGCTTAGTCGTGATCGTGGCCGGGTACCCGCGGCTGATGGAGTCCTTCCTACTCTCGAACCCCGGACTGCGCTCCCGGTTCGCCCGCGAGATCCCGTTCCCCGACTACTCCGTCGACGCACTCCAGACGATCTTCCACCAGATGCTGGCCCAGCACGAGTACATGCTGGAGCCGGGTGCTGACCAGATGCTGCGCCGCATCTTCACCGGGCTCCACGCGGGCGAGGACTCCGGCAACGCACGGTTCGCCCGCACGCTGTTCGAGCAGGCGCTCAACCGCCAGGCGCTGCGGCTGTCGCTCGACGAGGAACAAAGTCTCGACGCACTCGATCGGGAGGCCGTCATGACGCTCACCACGGACGACATCGTCGAGGCCGCGCTGGCCTTGGGCGAGGAGCCGGAGCCGGAACCGACGCCGGAACCGGAGCAGTCACGCTGGTGGCGCTGGCTGGTCTGACCGGATCTGCGGCGGCTGTCAGGCGAAGGCACGTACCGCCCCCGAGCGAGAAAAGCACAACTATCCCACTGTGGTGCAACCGGAGGACGGATTTCTAGCCTCTTTGCCGGCGGCCGCGCACCCATGTGACCTTTGCGACCCCGGCCATGGCGAGCGGGAACGCCACTACGGCGGCCACGTGACGCAGCAGGCTGTAGGGCTGCACCAGCGCAGCCCAGCCCACGAGAACCCCTGGCAACCCAACGCAGACCGTCACCCATACGGGGTTGCCACGAAGGTGTGACCACGCGGCGGCCGCGAGGGACAGCCCGCAGCCGGCGAAGATATAGCGACTACCGATCCATGTCTCTTCCTGATCGGCCGGATTCGGCAGCCAGATATGCCAGTCAGCTCGCCCGATCCCGTAGCCGATCAGGACCATCGAGGTGAGGACGAGCAGGATCCAGGCGATGGTTCCGGTCCACCGGCGGCTTGCTTCAGACATCGCCTTTACCCCCTACCGTGCCAAGCTGAGCACGACTGGGGCAGTCCGCCGCTTTTCTGGAGGAGCGGGCAGGGCTGCCCTCCATCATGGGATCGCCTGAGGGATCATGGGAGGAACAGGTTGCTATCAAGTTTTAGGCAGCCTGGAGCGTCTTTGCCCAGACCTGCGGCCATTTCTGGGCACCGGAACCCTCGTACCAAATATGGTTGGCGCACTACCTGATCTCTCAGTTCGGCATCGACCGGTTCGCCTGCTAGCCAAGAATCCACATCAGGAACTTTTTATCGTGTTTATGAATCCTCGTCCGGGTCCGTTTCTTCTCCGCGCAGGTCGGGGCCGCCGGCCTCCGCCACCTCCCCCAAGATGCTGATCTCTTCGTCCTCGATAACTTCGCCGTCCACTACGACGGCATCCCTGTCGGGCATCGGCACATCCTGGACCTGGTCGGCGAGGTGGGGGTACTTCTCCAGAAGGAACCTGCGCCGATACTCGACATCCGCTACGGAGGCGATCTCATCCAGGGTGGCCCAGTTCAGGACAGAACCCAACGCAATCCCGACACCGGGGGCCAACTTGCCAAGCCCTTTTTGGGTCAGCCGCCTGCCGAACCGATCGGCGAAGGACTTGGAAACCTTGGCAATCAGGGATGCGTCCAATAGGAAAGCCCAGGTCTTGCCGCGCATCAGCCCCTGAGTCAGCCGCGAAATGTCCGCCATTGCCGCAGCCTTCGCCCCGGCGGTTGCAGCAGTGGCCAGATTGAGGACGGACATAATGAACAGCTGCTCCCCGGGCGCTTCGGGATCGAAGCCGTAGGACAGTGCGATCTCGCCGACGCAGCGGGAGGCGAGCCCGTATGTTGCTGCGGCGTCGGCAGCGAAAGCGCCGGCGATGGTGGCCCCGGAGGGTGCGGCTGCAGCCCCTGCTGACACCACCGTGGCCAGCGAGCTTCCGGAGATAACGAAGCTGGAAATTGCGCTGACAGCAGCACCACCCACGGGGTACCCCCAGGTCGATCCCCGGCCGCGGACAGCATCGATCTGCTCAAGGTCAAGGCCGCGCAGCTCGAACAGATGTTTGATCTCGTGCCCGGCCTCTTGGTGTTTGGCCACGACGCGTTTGGGCGAAAGCCCGACGCGCGCGACCTTTCCCACTGCCCTCTGCACCGAACCGACAGCAGTCCCCTGCCATGCGCTCACCGCAGCAGGGATCGCCTCGGCGACCTTTTGTTTCGTGGCACCGGCTATCTGGGCAGTCTTGGCGACCAACTCCTGCGTCCGGACGGCCAGTGCCTGGGTCCGAGGCCGGCTCTCCAAATACTCAACCGCGCGGTCATTGGCCCTGCTCAAGTAGCCAGAGGCGTGGCCCAGCGTGCTTTGTATAGCCTGCGTTGCGGGGCTCCCTTTGTATTGCTGGATGCTGCGCCATGCGTTGAGCTCATAGGCCGAGGGTTCAGTCATGGCGTCAGTGTAGCGGTCCGCGCAGTCCGGCCTGTCAATGGAGACTGTGGATGGCTCCCTTTGGGGACCACGGCTACTACAAGGAGCCTGCGGGTCTCATGGCGTCACGTTCGCCACTTTGCCGCTTAGCCGGGGCCGCGCCCGCCGCGCGCGAAGGCTGCGCTGAGCTCGTGCGACGACTTCCTTCCGTCGCAACAGGGCGGACGCGTCGAACGGTAGTCAGGGTACCCGCGACCCACCGTGAAAGTGCCTTCGGTGTCATCCTTTGCCGATAGTCTCTAGTCGTGAAAACTTCCGATCTCGCCCGTGTACGAGCCACGCTCTGGGCTGCCGCCGATGAACTGCGTGCCAACTCGAAACTAACGCCGGTCCAGTACCGCGACCCGGTGCTCGGGCTGGTGTTCCTCGCCTATGCCGAGAACCGATTTGAGGCTGTCCGTGGCGAGGTCGAAGCGAAGGCTAGCCCGGGGTTTTCATGAGGCTGTCGCCCGCGGGGTGTGTTAAAGCGACGAAAGGTGCTTCTGAGCTGGGAAAATAGTGTTGTCGACGCACTGATCCACCGGCTGAAAGAAGCACCTTTCTGATGTCCAAGATTACCGGAGTTTTCCCGTCCCTTCCTGTTGCCACGACGGAGCAGTCGCTGGTCTCCCATGCCGGGCTGAACGTGGTGACGTCTTTTGTTGACGCGCTCGGATTCAGGGACCTATGCGAAGACCGTTTGGGCCAGTTCGTCCCCTCCGGCGCCTGGCACCGGCCC
>NZ_PZKO01000014.1:0-38966 GCF_014926485.1 Pseudarthrobacter sp. AB1 | reverse complement strand
ACAAGACCTTCTGCATCCCGCACGGCGGCGGCGGCCCCGGTGTTGGTCCGGTCGCAGCCAAGGCCCACCTGGCACCGTTTATGCCCAGTGACGCCAACAAGTCGGCCCACGAAGCGGGCCACGGCGTGGCGATCAGCGCATCCAACTACGGTTCCGCGGGCGTCCTGCCCATCTCGTGGGCGTATGTGAAGCTGATGGGTGCCGAGGGCCTGACCGAGGCGACGAAGTCGGCGCTGCTTGCGGCGAACTACGTTGCGGCGCGCCTGAACGAGTACTTCCCGGTCCTCTACACCGGTGAGGGCGGACTGGTGGCGCACGAGTGCATCCTGGACCTGCGTGAGCTGACGGCGAAGACCGGCGTGACGGCTGAGGATGTGGCCAAGCGCCTGATCGACTACGGCTTCCATGCCCCCACCCTGGCGTTCCCGGTGGCGGGCACGCTGATGGTGGAACCGACCGAGTCCGAGGACCTTGGGGAGATCGACCGGTTCATCGACGCGATGATCACCATCCGGAAGGAAATCGACCAGGTGGCCAGTGGTGACTTCAGCGTCGAGAACAGCCCGCTGCGCCACGCACCCCACACCGCGTCCGCCGTCGTGAGTTCCGATTGGAACCGTGCGTACCCGCGCGAGCAGGCTGCCTTCCCGGTCCACCACCTCAAGCAGGACAAGTACTTCCCGCCCGTAGGCCGCATCGACGGCGCAGCCGGGGACCGCAACCTGATCTGCTCCTGCCCGCCGCTGTCGGACTTCGAAGACTAAAACACCGCCAGCATCTGGTACGTCGGCTAGTTGTTCAGCGCTGCCCACAGGTTGAGGGACGACGCGAACACGATCCAGGTTATGTAGGGCAACAACAGGATCCCGGCCAGCCTGCTGAGCGGGCCGAAGCGGACCACCGTAACCGTCACCGCCAGGATCAGCGCCAGGATGACGGCAAAAGCCAGCCACAAAGCGGCCGTCCCGATCAGGGGATACAGGCTGAAGAAGACCGGCGTCCACACAAGATTCAGGAACAACTGGATTCCGTAGATAACCAGAGCCGAACGCGACTCCGGACTGCCGCGGCGCCAGACCAGCCACGCGGCCACGGCCATGGCTGTGTAGAGGATCGTCCACACTGGACCGAACAGCCAATTGGGTGGCGACCAGGGAGCTTTGTTGGCGTCGACGTACCACCCGTTCACGTTGTTGACCGTGGCAAAGGCACCCAGCCAAGCGACCAGGGCGGAGGCCGCAAGGAAGAGAACGAGGGCAGCCACCTGCGCGCCGCGCCCGGGGATCCCGGTGGCATTTTCGGGCTGGTGGACGGACCTGTCTGATGGCGACTCCATGGGTCAACCCTTGCGAAGCGCTGCCCGCCAGTCAAGGTACTCCCGGGACCGGGCTGAAACGCCCGGGCCAGATCAGGCTTTAGACTTGTGGCTACATGTCCGCACGTAGCCACGAGTACAGAACCGCGCACAAACCCCTGAGATTGGACACGGCCCCCTTGCGAGAATTCACCGCCCGCTTTGCCACAGCGGAGGAAATTGAGAACTGGGACAAGCACGTCACGGCCAACCCGAACGGCGGCAACATGCTGCAGTCCGCCGCCTACGCGTCCGTGAAGAACGGCAGCGGCTGGACCGCCCGCTTCCTGGTCCTGGAGTCTGCCGGGACCGCCAGCTACAACCTGGTGCTGGAGAAGAAATTCCCGGTGCTTGGCGTCCTGTGGTACCTGATCAAGGGCCCTGACCTGGCTGCCGTCGAGGACCTCAAGCCGGTGTTGGACGCGTGCGCTGCGTTCGCCCGGAGCCGGAACCTCAACGTCTTCACCATCAAGATTGAACCCGACGTTGTGTCCACCCCTGAAGCCCGGGCGGACGTCGCCGCCGCCGGCCTGGTGAAGGCCCCGAACATCCAATCCAATGACTCCACCGCCCTGCTGGACATCGCGGCGCCGGAGAACCAGGTGTTCCGGTCCATCTCCTCCCGCGCCCGCAACGCGATCCGCCGGGCAGAGCGCGAAGGCTGCGCGGTGGTGCAGCAGGAGCCAAGCCCGGAAACGTACCGGGCGCTGTATGACCTGATGGCGGACACCGTCAACGCCAAGGGTTCCATGCCGTTGCGCAGCCTCGAGTACTACACCCGGTTCTGGGACGAATTCTGCGCCCGCGGCCAAGGCAACTTCTTCTTCGTTTATGAGGACGGCAAACCCAGTGTGGGCGCCTTTGTGATCAACTACGGATCCAAGGCAACCTACAAGGACGGCGGCTCCACCCAGAACAGGAAGCAGTACGGCGATTCGCATCTGGTCCAGTGGCAGGCCATCCGAAGAATGCAGGAACTCGGCTGCACCGAGTACGACTTCTGCGGCACCCCGCCGTCCAGCCTGATCAAGGACAGGTCCCACCACCTGTACGGCATGGGCATGTTCAAGACGAGCTTCACGAAGACGGTAACTGACTTCGTCGGCTGCTACGACTACGTGCTGTCGCCCGTCAGGCATGCCCTGTGGGTCAAGGGCGCGGAACGGATCTTCCGCCGGCTCGAAACCGCACGCACCGGCCAGCAGTTCTACTGACAGCCCGCCAGCCACGCTCACCATCCACACCACGAAGGCCAGCGACTGCCCCACGCGGCAGCGCAGCCATAGATGAGGTTATTTCCGTGAATCCCACCAAAGCCGGAGCCGATCTCCAGCTCAGCGTCCTCAGCGATGCCGAGTTTGAGTCCTTCTCCCTCAAACACCCGCAAAACAACTTCATCCAGTCCGCTGACTTCACCCGTTTCCAGCGCGCCCGCGGCCAGGCAGTGGAGCTGTTCGGTGTCAAGCGCGACGGCATTCTGGTCGCCGCCGGCAAACTGAACTACACCACCAACCGCTGGGGCTACAAGGTGTGCGAGTGCGCCAAGGGCCCCCTCCTGGACTACACGGACGCCGCACTGGTGCGTGACGTCGTCGGACTCCTTAAGGAACGTGCCGCGGAACGCAAGGCTGCCGAACTGCGGATTTCCCCGAACCTGACCTACATCGCCCGCGATGCCGACGGTGCCGAACACCCCGAGATCGCGGACAACAGGCCGCTCGTGGCGGAACTGGCGGGCCTCGGTTTTGAACATCTGGGCTCGGACATGAACTTCGCCAACGTGAACTGGATGTTCATCAAGCAGCTCGAGGCCATCGCGGACGCCGAGGAGCTCATCATGGGCACCAGCTACCGGACCCGGAAGGCCATCCGGAAGGCTGAAAAGAACGGCGTGTTCCTGGAACAGGCCACCCTTGAAACCCTCGACGAGTTCTACGACGCGCTGAGCACCGCGGGGGACGAGAAGGGCTTCTTCTACCGGGAACGCGAATACTACGAACAGCTCCTGCGGACCACCTCGGCCGAGTTCACGAAGCTCATGATGGCCAAGATCGACATCCCCGAGTACCGGAAGTCCATCACCGAGCGACTGGAAGCGGAAGCCGCGTCCGCAGCCGAACTCCGCCGTGAAGTGGAAGAGACCGGCAGCAAAAAGAAGGCCAACCGCCTCAAAGTGGTCCAGGACCTCGTGGACAGCTACGAACGCAGCCTCAAGGACATCGAGCGGTTCCCGGACTCCGTGGGAGTCGCAACAGTGGCCGCCATCCACTTCGTCTGCTTCGGCGACGAGGTGGTCTGCGTTATCGGCGGCACCAAGCAGGACTACATCTACTTCAACGGCGCCACCTCGCTGTACTGGGGGATGATGCTGCACGCCCTGGACAAAGGCTACTCGCGCTACAACTTCTACGGCACCTTCGGCATCCAGGGACAGGACGAAGAAGGCCACGGCGGCTACGAGTTCAAGAAGGGCTTCGGTGGCGACGTGGTCCAGCTGCTGGGTGACTTCGTGATGCCCGTGCGGCCGGTAGCCTTCCAAGCCAACCGCCTGGTCCGAACGGCCATCGCGGCGGCCCGCACGCTGCTGGGCAAACTGCCACTGAAACGCCGGGCCTAGCACCAATCCACGAACTGCCAGAAAGGGAGGAGCACCAAGGTGACCGATCGACCTGAAAACCCAAGGCGCAGGCCTCCCACCGGCGGCTTGCCCAAAACAGAGCCGCTGACACCCTCCCAGCTCCGCCAGGACGCTGCGGCCAAGAAGATGCTACGGCGACTGGTCCGGGGGGAGAACCCGCCGACGGCGCCGATGAGCATTGTGGACAGGCTCGCCGGAAGCCCCTACGCCAACCCCATGATCCAGGTGGGAGGCGTGGACACTTCCGCACGCAAGACCCTGGACTTTGCCCTGCACCTGGCCGAGACCATGTTCCGGTACGGGGCAGGCGCCCTGGAAGTGGAGACGAGCATCATTGCCGTTACCGCGGCGCTGGGGCTGAAAAACATCGAAGTGGACATCACCAACCAGTCGGTGGGCATCAACTACGCGCCCAAGGACCAGACGCCCATCGCGCTGCTTCGCGTGGTGCGGTCCTGGACGAACAACTATGCCGGGCTGGCCAAGGTACACCGGCTGGTGACGGACATCGTGGCCGGAGGAGTAGGCCGCGATGAGGCGATCCGCCGGCTGGACGAGGCCATCACCAGCCCCAAACCGTTTCCGCGCTGGATGGTCACCGTAGCCTTCGGCGTGTTTGCGGCAGTCTTTGTGGGTGTCCTCGGCGGCGGCCCTGTGTCCTCGGGCATTGCCTTCGCGGCCAACATCGGCGTCAGCCTGCTCGCCCGCCAGTTGGGCCGGTGGCGGGTTCCGGACTTCTTCACGACGGCGGCATGCGCCTTCGGCGTTACGCTCACCGCGTTGCTGTTGTGGCGCTTTGAACTCACCAATGCACCATCGATTGTGGTGGTGGGTGGCATCCTCCTGCTCCTGCCCACGGGACGCCTCGTCTCCTCGGTCCAGGACGCCATCAACGGTTTTCCCGTGACCGCAGCGGGACGGTTTCTGTCCACCTTGCTGACGTTCGGCGCGATTGTGGCCGGGATTGCAGTGGCATTCGTGGTGGGCCAGATGACCGGAATGCAGCCCATTAGTGTCACGCAGACGTTCCCTCCTGCCTACGACCTTTGGGTCCTGGTGACCTTTATCGCCGTCGCAGTGATGGCCATCGGCGTGACCGAGCAGACCTCCTGGGAGCTGCTGCTGCCCACCGCCGGTGTGGGCGTGGTGGGCTATTTTGTGTTGCTGGGCGCCGCGTCCCTCGGCGTCGGTGACCGGTTCTCCCCGGCGCTCGCCGCCGTCGCGATCGGCCTGCTGGCGCGCGTGGTGGCGCTTAAGATGGGCGCACCACAGCTGGTGGTAGCGGTCCCGGCGGCCTTGATCCTGTTGCCCGGGCTGACCATTTTCCGGTCCATGTATGTGTTGACCATGGAGGAATCAGAAGTTCTCCTTGGTGCTGGCGGCATGCTCAACGCCGGCGCGATCGTCCTGGGCACAGCCGGCGGAATCGTCCTCGGCGACACCCTGGCGCGGCCGCTGACACGCGGCCTTGCCAGTAACGAGCGGCGCCGCGCCCGGAGGCGCTAGCTAGCGCCAGGCACTAAAGCCTTCCCCTAGCGCTCAATCGCGAAGGCGTCGGTGAAGGTGAATCCGGCGGCGGGCACAAAGCGCGCCTCCAGGCGTGCGTGCGTCAACCTCACGTCCAACGTTCCGAGGGTCCGATCGCTGTTTTTTCCTGTCCAGACAGCAAACAGGCCTGCCTCAGGATCATCGGCTTGGACGTCGTGGTGCCCGGCGCCGCCCACACCGACCGTGACAAAGACCGTGCCCTGCCCCTGGGCAAGGTCGTTGTCGGAGTCGGCCACACAATCGTTCCGGGCCTCTCCGGGGACCAGCACGGGGCAACGTTCAGTCAGGCGGAGTTGACGTGTCCGCTGATAGACATGTTGGTGGCCGGTGAGCACGAGGTCCACGTTCTTGCTCACCAGCATGTTCGTCAGTCGCTCCCCGGGCTGGCAGCCGTACTTTCCCATACTGAAGCACGGGGTGTGCATGCCCACCACAGTCCAGGGGATGTTTGCGGCGCGGGCACCGTCGATGGCAGATTCGGTCCAGCGCCAGCGGTTGCTGCCCTGTGAATAGTCCAGGGGCTGTCCGCCAGGAAAATCAATCCCGGGAGAAATAAGGATGAATCTCACCAGGGGGCGGTCCCGGGGCACGTCGACGTACCATTGCGTACCGTACGTGCCTTGCAACCCGGGCAGCCTGTTGGGCAGGCATTGGGCGAACTTGCCGATGTCGCCGTCGTGGCCGTCGCTTTCGTGGTTGCCCGTGATCAGCTCATACGGGAAATCCTGGCCAAGTTTCTTGGTCACCATGTCGCAGAACGCTTGCTCGGCTCCGGCCTGGTAAGAGAGGTCACCGAGCACTATGTTTAGATCCGGCTTCAGCCCGGCGATCACATCGAGGACTGCCTTCGCGCCGCCGCCCAGGCCGATGTCCCCGGCTGCGGTGAAGTGAACCGACCTCGAGTCGGAGGCAGGCTGTTCTTCGGAGGCTGGCTGCTCCTGCGGCTGCACGGGTGGGCCTTCCGGCGCCGCTTGGCACGCCGAGCCCGCAAGGCAGATGAGGGTGGCCCAGGACAGGGCCGCCCAGATCCGGGCCGGGGCGGATGCTGCCCGGGCGGCCATTGGGGCGAACACTGCTGTTTTGACCACTGCGCGGCAGAAGACAAAAACCCGGCGGAGGAATCGCCTGGTCGTAGCATTCATGACGGCTCCCCGGGACGCTCGGACGGCGTAATCGGAAGCCTGATCAGCAGCTGCCGGAGTGCCATTTACTGTGAGTGTAGGCCTGTGGGGTGCGCCGGACAAGATTTTGGGCCATTTGTTGGGCGATCGGTCAGAGGGTGCGGAGTGCTGGCTACGGGTCAGACCTTGCCGACGGGAAGCTTCTTTTCGGCCTGGAAGTCGTCCTCCACCCGGCCCTGGGCCCAGTAGCCGGACAGCGAAACCTGGTTCCGTTCAAGGCCGCGCTGGACAAAGAACACGTCCCGCAGGCCCTTCATGTAACCACGCTCGCCGTGGGCAAAAACGTCGACCCGGCCGGCGGGCCACTCGGCGCCAGCCACCGCGGAAACCAGAAGGTCCCCGGCGCCTGCGGGAGCGCCGTTGCGGCGAAGCCAGGTCACCTGAACCCCCGCCGGGGACGCGACGGGCTGGATGTCGGCGTCGCTGTCCACCTCGATAAATGCCAGGCCGGCCGCTTCAGCAGGCAACGATTCGATGGCGGCGGCGATCGCAGGAAGGGCGGCTTCGTCGCCGGCAAAGAGGTACCAGTCCGCGTCCGGCGCCGGGTTGTAGGCACCGCCCGGTCCGGTGAAGGTGAAGGTGTCGCCGGGCATGGCAGCAGCCGCCCACGGACCCGCCAGTCCCTCGGCGCCGTGGATCACAAAGTCGATGGCGAGTTCCTGCGCCTCGGTGTCCACCCAGCGGACCGTGTAGGTACGGGTGAAGGGCCACTGCTCGCGGGGCATGGTTTCGCGGATGGTCCACAGGTCCAGGGGCTGGGCATAGTCAATGTGGGGCTGCGGGAAGACAATTTTGACGTAGCGGTCCACAAAGCTGTTGTTCACGTAGGCGGTAAAACCCGTGCCGCCTGCCACGATCCTGACCATGTGGGGCGAGAGTTCTTCCCGCCGAATGACCGTGAGATCGATCTGCGGACGTGTATTTTTTGTGGCGTTGGTGGCGGCCGGAACAGTGCTCATAAGGTAACCCTAAGCTAAGGGGCCGGGGGGAGTTCCCAGGTTACGCCAGGGCAGCCCTGGTCCTGCAGCAGCTGGTTGATGGTGGTGAAGGGCCGGGAGCCGAAGAATCCGCGCGACGCCGACAACGGGCTGGGGTGTGCGCTGGACACGACCGCCGCGCCCGGCAGGAGGGGCCGGACGCTCTCCGCGTCCTTGCCCCACAGTACCGCCACGAGCGGCGCCGGCCCGCGGTCGGACGTGCGCCGGCTGGCAACCGCGGTGACTGCCGCCGTCGTGATGGCCTCCCAGCCTTTGCCCCGGTGGGAGCCGGCAGCCCCGGCACGGACGCTCAGGACCCGGTTAAGCAGCAAGACCCCCTGGTTGGCCCAGGCGGACAGGTCGCCGTGGACGCGCGCGGGAAGGCCAAGATCGGCCTCCAGTTCGCGGTAGATATTCGCCAGGCTCCGCGGGATGGGCCGGGTCCGCCCGTCAACGGCGAAGGACAGGCCGATCGCATGGCCCGGCGTCGGGTAGGGGTCCTGGCCCATTACCAGGACTTTCACGCCGGCCAGCGGCTGCCGGAAGGCGCGCAGAACGTTCGACGGCGCCGGCAGCACTTGGTGCCCCGCGGCAACTTCGGTGGCCAGGAAGTTCAGGACGCCACGCAGGTCACCCTCCACGGGGCCCAGCGTCTCCGCCCAGTCGGCCGCCATCAGCTCACTGAGCGGCAAAGCGGCCATCTCGGCAAAGCCGACGGGCTCGGCCGGGTCCGCCGTCAGTTCGAACAGCGCGTCAGAATCAAACACGCTCCCATTCTCGCAGGGTCACCGGCCACTGCAGCCGGGCCGCAAATGACATCAGTGTTATTCACGCCGTAACATGGGGAGGAGATTTTGAAACTTAACCGGTAATTCAGCAAGACCAGCGAAGGGGTGTGCCGTGGCGGAACCTGCTCGGGAGCACGTGCCGGAGTCTGAGGAGCGAGGCTCTTTGCTGGCGGATTTTACCCTCCGTGACTCTCCCCTGAGCGAGCGCGACCAGCAGATGCTGGCACTGGAGCGGCAGTGGTGGAAGTACGCGGGGGCCAAGGAACAGGCCATCAGGGAGCTGTTCGACCTGTCCGCGACCCACTACTACCAGCTGCTTAACGCCCTTATTGACACCGAGGCTGCATTGGCCCACGACCCCATGCTGGTCAAGAGATTGCGTAGACTACGTACGTCGCGTCACCGGGCACGCACTGCACGACGCCTGGGTTCCGACGCCTGACCACGCTCGTGCTGAGCCATCAGCAGCAATCAACAAGGACGTCTCCCCACCATGACCAAATACGCTCGGGATGAATTCGACAAGGTTCCGGAGTCCGCCTCGCGGCAGGGTGTCCACCGTGCGGCCTCGGCGCCGGCCCGCCGCAAGCTGTGGCCCATCCTGGCGGTGGGAATTGTGGCATTGGCCATCGGAGTGGTGTCCTTCCTGATCCTTCCCAGGCTCGGGTTCACCCAGGCCGGCAGCGAAGCCTCCACCAGCCTGGAATCAACCGCGGCACCCGAGGCAAGCGCGGCTCCGTCGGTCACTGCTGAATCCTCCGCGGACCCGGAGCCCTCTAACAGTCCGGACGCAGAGCCGAGCGCTTCGCCCAGTGATGTTCCCTCCGCGGCTGTGCTGGACAAGTCCCAAGGTGTTGCCATCTACAACGCGGCCGGGACGGCCGGGCTCGCCGGACGCATCAGCTCGATGGTCCAGGCCGATGGCTGGACGCTGGGCCAGGTGGGAAACTGGGGCGGCGCTCCGCAGCAGACATCAGCAATTTTCTATGCGGGCCCGGCGCAGGAAGCCAACGCCGAAGCAGTCTCCAAACTCCTGAACATTCCCACGCTGGTGGATACCCAGGAATTCCAGGTGCCCTTGGTTGTTGTCCTGGGGCCGGGCTACCAGTAGTGCCCCGCGGTCACGCCTGAATAACTTTTGGGCACCGGAGCGGCCGGGTGGCTCGGCCCTCCGGACGGCTTGTCGCTAGAGTGATTTCAGGCTTCGGTCCGTAACAAGCGGCACACTCCCGACGGGGACCGGCGGCACGACGGAAAAGAGCGGACATCATGGCATTGGGAACGGTTAAGTGGTTCAACGCCGAAAAGGGCTACGGCTTTATTACGGTGGACGGCTCCGGGGGCGATGTCTTTGTGCACTGGTCGTCCATCGAGGGCGAAGGTTACCGGGCCCTGGATGAAGGCCAGCGCGTCGAGCTTGAGGTCGGCGAAGGCGAGAAAGGCCCCCAGGCAGAAAACGTCCGGCCCGCTCAGTGATCCACCGCAGCTTGCGCTCAACAATCGTCCGCACAACTACAGGGGCGGCCCTCCTGCTGGCCCTGGCCGGCTGCGCCGGGTCGGGCGGCAATGCACGCGTTGAATCCGCTGAAGCATCCGGTGACGGCACGCTGCGGATCGGGCTGATCCAGGACAGCGCGGGGAAGCAGGCCTTCCTCAACGACTCACAGCTCGCTGCGGCCCAACTGGCCATCAAGGAAATCAATGCGGCCGGGGGCCACAAGGGCAGGCCTGTTGATCTGGTGGTGGGCGCCGGCGATGGCGCCGATGCCCAGGCCAGGCATCTGGCCTCAGCCAGAGTTGATGTGGTGATCGGACCGACCGATTCGAGCCACGCCGCCGACGCCATCGATGTCCTCTCGGCTGCGCGCGTCCCGCTCCTCTCGCCGGCCAACTCCGCTGCCGGCCTGTCCCGCTACAAGAGCGGCGGCTATTACTTCAGGACGGCGGCTGCGGACGTTGCCCAGGCATCGGTGCTGGTGAAATTGGCCAAGGAAGGCGGCGCCAAGAGCCTTGCCGTGATCCACCAGGACTCTGGCTACGGAAAAGACGTAGCTGCCGCGGTGGCCGGCGCCGCCAAAAACGCCGGCCTGGACACCGTCTCCACCACCGCCTTCAAGCCCGGCGACGCCGGGGACGCGGCAGCCGCTGTCAAGGCCGCCTCACCTGACGCGGTAGTGCTGATCGCCAGGGACGACGCCCAGGGTGCCCTCGCAGAGCTCAATAACGCAGGGCTCCCGGGCAAGAGCATCATCCTGAGCGACGGCGCTTTCGCCCAGTACGGTTCGGGGCTGGGATCCAAGGCCCTCGACGGCGCCCGTGCAGTGGTGCCGGGTCTGTTGCCGTCCGCAGACTTCCAAGCCCGTCTTGTGGCGGTCAACCCTGCACTGAAAGACCTTTCGTTCGCCGCAGAGACCTACGACGCCGTGAACCTCGCGGCCCTGGCCGCAGCAAAGGCTGACGACGATGCCGGCCGCTCCATTGCCGCCAACCTGATCGCCGTCTCCGGCGGGACAGCAGGCGGGCAGCCCGCCGCGCAGGCCTCTGGCCCGGCCACCAAGCCGTGCCTGTCCTACACCGATTGCCTCGCGGTCCTGAAGACCGGGGCCGGCATTAATTACGACGGCGAATCGGGGCCGGTTGCCTTCGACGCCAACGGTGACATCACCACGGCCAACTACATGGTGTTCACATACGGCGCAGACAACAGGGCGGTGCTCACCGGCCGTGAGACTGCAGGCCGGGCAGCAGGCTGATCGCCGGTGGCGAACAGGGCGCCCTGACGGCGCCATTTGCGGGGCCTTTCGCTTGCACTCTCACCTAGGGAGTGCTAATTATTGAGTTAGCACTCTTACGTACCGACTGCTAAAGCAACGTCCGGTTTTCCGGCATCGGAGCTTGGTGGCGGTCGTGGAGCGAGAGAAATACCTAGCTGGAGTGAGATCCCCGGCCGCGGCATACAGAGGCCGCCGGTGAAGGATCGTCCGTCGCGGGCACTGCAGTGAGGTTCATTCTTAACGACTGTCCCGAAAGGACTACTGCCGTTATGGCCAAGATCATTGCATTTGATGAAGAGGCACGCCGCGGTCTTGAGCGGGGCCTGAACATCCTCGCCGACGCCGTCAAGGTCACCCTCGGCCCGCGTGGACGCAACGTCGTCCTCGAAAAGAAGTGGGGCGCCCCCACGATCACTAACGATGGTGTTTCCATCGCCAAGGAGATCGAGCTGGACGACCCTTACGAAAAGATCGGCGCCGAGCTGGTCAAGGAAGTTGCCAAGAAGACGGACGACGTCGCAGGCGACGGCACCACCACGGCTACCGTGCTGGCGCAGGCACTTGTCAAGGAAGGCCTGCGCAACGTCGCGGCCGGCGCTGACCCGCTGTCCCTCAAGCGCGGTATCGAGAAGGCTGTAGCGGCCGTCACGGTTGAGCTGCTGGCCTCCGCCAAGGAAATCGAAACCAAGGAAGAGATTGCGGCTACTGCCTCCATCTCCGCCGGTGACGACGAAATTGGCGCACTGATCGCTGAAGCCCTCGACAAGGTGGGCAAAGAAGGCGTCATCACCGTCGAGGAGTCCAACACCTTCGGCCTGGAGCTCGAGCTCACCGAAGGCATGCGCTTCGACAAGGGTTACATCTCCGCTTACTTTGTGACCGATACTGAGCGCCAGGAAACGGTCCTTGAGGACCCGTACATCCTGATCGTCAACTCCAAGATCTCCAACGTCAAGGAACTGGTTGCTGTCCTGGAAAAGGTCATGCAGTCCAACAAGCCGCTGCTGATCATTGCCGAGGACATCGAGGGTGAGGCCCTGGCCACCCTGATCGTCAACAAGATCCGCGGCACCTTCAAGTCCGTTGCCGTCAAGGCTCCGGGCTTCGGCGACCGCCGCAAGGCCCAGCTGGCCGACATCGCTGTACTCACCGGTGGCCAGGTCATCGCCGAGGAAGTCGGACTCAAGCTGGAGACCGCCGGACTGGAACTCCTGGGACGCGCCCGCAAGGTTGTTGTCACCAAGGACGAGACCACCATCGTTGAAGGTGCCGGCGACGCCGACCAGATCGCTGGCCGCGTTTCCCAGATCCGTGCCGAGATCGAAAACTCCGATTCGGACTACGACCGCGAGAAGCTGCAGGAACGCCTGGCCAAGCTGGCCGGCGGCGTTGCAGTCATCAAGGCCGGTGCCGCAACCGAAGTTGAGCTCAAGGAACGCAAGCACCGCATTGAGGACGCTGTCCGCAACGCGAAGGCTGCTGTTGAAGAAGGCATCGTCGCCGGTGGCGGCGTTGCGCTGATCCAGGCCGGCGCCAAGGCGTTCGCGAACCTGAACCTGACAGGTGACGAAGCAACCGGTGCGAACATCGTCCGTGTTGCCATCGACGCCCCGCTGAAGCAGATCGCTTTCAACGCCGGCCTCGAGCCTGGCGTTGTTGTCGACAAGGTCCGCGGCCTGCCTGCAGGCCACGGCCTGAACGCAGCAACCGGCGAATACGTCGACCTGCTGGCTGCCGGCATCAACGACCCGGTCAAGGTAACCCGCTCTGCCCTGCAGAACGCGGCTTCCATTGCTGGTCTGTTCCTCACCACCGAGGCCGTTGTGGCTGACAAGCCGGAGAAGAACGCTCCGGCCATGGGTGGCGGCGACGACATGGGCGGCATGGGCGGCTTCTAGTCCCCAGCGCCCGGACCACGTTCCGCGCAAACAATGATGCGGCCCCCTCCACTGGAGGGGGCCGCATCTATTTCCACTACTTGCGGGCCGTGGCCAGCATTCCTTCGACTTCCTTCTTGAACGCTTCGGCGGCCGTCTGCGGAGTCATCCGGTTGTACAGGACTTCATCGGTGAACCGCTTGATGACGTTCTGGACGCTACCGGCACCCACCGGCGGGACGGGAGGTGCGTCGGCTATGTCCGGCGCAATGGCCTTCAGGAAGGCCACCACGGTGGTGTCTGCCGGCTTGAGGGCAGGGGTGATGCCCTTGACGATTTCAGAGTTGCTCGGGACTCCGCGGTCTGTCATAAGGATGGCGCCTGCGGCGGGGCTGTTGGCCAGGTAATTGATAAAGGTTGCGGCTGCTTCCGGGTGCTTGGACCGTGAGGACGCGGACCAGAACATGGTGGGCTTGTAGTACATGCCGTTGTCCGCAGACTTTCCGTCGGTACTGGGGGCGCGGAGCATCCTGAGGCTGCTGCCTGTGGTGGTTTCCAGCGATCCCAGCTGGTTGGTCCACCACCAGGCCATACCCACCCGGTTCGTGCCGAACAGACTCTCCTCAAGCCCAGCGCCGGAGTCCTCGGTGGCCACAGAGGCCGGTGGACTTGCCTTGGAATCGCGCTGCTCCTTCAGCCGCTCCCAGAACGCAGCGGCCGTAGCGGTGTCGAAATCCAGTTTCCCGTCCTGGGAGTAGAGGTTCTCGCCGTGCTGCCGAAGCCAAATGATGAGGTCTGCCTCGTTGCTGCCATAGGCCGCGCCGTAGCTCCTTCCGTCACCGGCCGCGCTGAGTTTCGCGGCGGTGTCCATGAAGTCGTCCCAGGTCCAGGTGGAGTCGTCGGGGACAGGCACGTTTGCTGCCTCGAAGACCTTGGTGTTCGCCATGATGACGTAGGCGTTCTTCCCGGTGCTCAACCCGTACTGTGCGTCGTTGTACTGGCCGGACGCCAAGGATTCCTTGTCCAGCTTGGAGGTGTCGATCCCGCTCTGTTTGGACAGGTCCAGCAGTGCCCCCCGGCCACCGTATTCGGCGATGTATTTCTGATCCATCTGGATGACATCCGGTGCGTCATTGGCAGCGGTGGTGGTGGCCAGCTTGTCCCAGTAGCTGGCCCATTCGCCCGGCGCGGATTCGATCTTGATGTTCGGATGTTCGGCCTCGAACGCGTCGATGACTTTCTCTGTTTGCGCGTTGAGGTACTCGTTGCCCCACCAGGCGAACCGCAGGGTGACTTCGCTGCCTTCACTGGAGCCGGCGGGTGCACCGCAGCCTGTGGCGAGCAGTGAGACAGCGATGGCGACTGCGCCGAACTGGAATCTCCTGCGGCTGATGGCCTGAATCTTCATTGATGTGCCTTCCTCAAAAGGGTGGAGGTCCACCCCGCTCGGGTTCCCGTGACGGCATCGGTGCCGGCGGGGAAGCTTCGACTGAGAAAGCGCTTTCCAGGTCAGGATTCCGATTCTGCCGCGCTTCGACTTTGGCGTCCAGACTTTTCGGTAAGCGGTTTCCCGGATGTTGGCTGAACCGGTTGTCGGCGGTGTCTGGCAGGATGGTTCCGTGACAATTACTGCAGCGGCCGACGGTTCGGCTCTAGGAAATCCCGGCCCGGCCGGTTGGGCCTGGTATGTGAACGACGACTGCTGGCGCGCCGGGGGATGGCCGCACGGCACCAACAACCAGGGCGAGCTAATGGCTGTGCTGGATCTGTTCCGTGCCACCGCGCACGTCCCGGAAGAGGACCTGAGGGTTCTCTGCGACAGCCAGTACGTGATCAACTCCATCACAAAGTGGATGCCGGGGTGGAAACGCAAGGGCTGGCGGAAGGCCGACGGCAAACCCGTCCTGAACGTGGAGCTGCTCAAGGAACTTGACCGGGAAATCGCCGGCCGGAAATACACCTTCGAATGGGTCAAAGGCCACGCCGGCCACGACCTCAATGAGGCAGCCGATGTCCGCGCGCGTGCCGCTGCCACCGCGTACCAGCAGGGTGTGGCAGCGCGGTCAGGCCCAGGCTTCGCTGGAGCCCCGGACGCAGTTGGCCCAGCAGTTGATAGCCGCGTTGCCGTCAGCTCCGGGGCAGTCGCTGCGCTGGCCGGCCCCGACGCCGTCACTGCAGCCAGCCTGCAGGCGGCCACCAAAGTCGCCGGCGGTGCTGTCGCCGGCGGTCAGGGCTCGTACGGCCAGGACCTCTTGAATCAAGACCCCTACGACGAGCCGGACCTCTTCAGCGAACTGGAGAGCGAATCGTTCATCCCGGCGGAGTCCGCCGGGGCTGAGATGAGCCCCGAGGCGATCGTCGAGGCCCTCGAACGCGAATTGTCGGGCCCCGACATCCGTGGCGACATCGGCCGTACCGGCGTCCTCCTCCACCCTGATTTCATGGAGATCGGAACGTCGGGCAGAGTCTGGACCCGTGACGCCACGATGATGGCACTCGAAGAGGAACCAGTGCAGCACGCCGAGCTGGAGATCCTGGGTGCGGACCGCATCGGCACCAGCGCGATCCTGCTGACGTGCCGAAGCTACTCGCGCCCAGGCACGGCTCTCCATAGCTCACTGTGGGTCTTGGACGGCAACAGGTGGCGGCTCCGGTTCCGCCAGGGTACGCCGGAGGCCTAGAGCGCACTTTCGGCCGCGGACTCAGCTGAAGCGTTGGGTGTTGCCCTGCTCGGCCTGGGCGTAGGTGGACGCTGCCGATGCCAGGGCCATGTTGATGGATGCCAGTGACGCCTCCACCTTGCCCTGGGTGAGGGTCCACTCGGTCACCAGGGCCTGGAAGTTGTTGGCAGCCGAGCCCCGCCAGGTGGACTGCAGTTCGTCCAGGCCCCGCTTCATGGTCTGCACGTCCGAGCTGATCCGGTCCACCGTTGCTTTGACGTTGGCCGACTTGAGCTGAAGGAGTTCGGTGTCGACGGAAATGATGCTCATGGCTAGCTGCCTCTCGAAGTAGTGGGACAGCATATGCTGCCCGCCCGGCTGCTCCGGGCCACTACAGCGAGCCTACGGACGGGCACTGCCCGCGCGCCACGCTCCATGGCTATATGTGGATAACCTTGCCGTCGCCGTGGCCTCCGTCCAGAGGATCGCCATGCTGGGCGGACGTCCAGCCCGGAGTCGCGTCCAGTAGGTGCTCATCGCCGGACGGAGCCTCGTCTGTGGCGTCGTCCCTGACAGGCAGGCTGACCACCAAGGTAGCCCCGCCGCCGTCGGTCGTTTCCACCCGGACGGACCCGCCGTGCGATCCCACGATGGCCGCGACAATCGCGAGTCCCAGGCCGCTGCCGCCGGTTTCACGCGTCCGGGACGTGTCCGCCCGATAGAAACGCTCGAACACCTTGGACGCATCCTCTTCTGAAATGCCGGGGCCATGGTCCCGCACCTCGATCACGGCGAGTGGCTGCCCGCCGTCGGAGGTCCGAACCCCGACGGCGAGTTCGATCGGGCTGCCGTCCGGGGTGTAGCGCAGGGCGTTCCCCACGAGGTTCCCCACCACCTGTCGCAGTTTTGCTTCGTCACCGAGCACGGGAGCGGGTGCGGCCCGATCCTCAGCAAGGCCGGTCAGGGAGATGGGACGAAAGCGGTCGCTTGCCTGTGTGTCCACCACCGCGTCGTGGGCGATCAGTTGCAGATCGACGGGCTTTTGCTGGAGCGGACGCTGTTCGTCCAGGCGCGCCAGCAGGAGCAGGTCCTCCACCATTGAACCCATCCGTTTGGCTTCGCTTTCGATCCGCCCCATGGCCGTGGCCACGTCATCGTCGGTGGCCAGCGCGCCATGGCGATAGAGCTCGGAGAAACCCCTGATGGTCACGAGCGGGGTACGCAGCTCGTGGGAGGCGTCTGCTGCGAACCGGCGCATTCTGCCTTCGGAAGCTGTCCGGGCGGCGAAGGCCGTCTCGATGTGCGCCAGCATGGCGTTCAGTGAACTGCCGAGCCGCCCCACTTCGGTGCCGGGATGCTCGACGTCCACACGCCTGGAAAGGTCGCCGGCGGCAATCGCGGCCGCGGTCCTTTCCACCTTGCCCAGTGGCCGGAACGACCGCGACACGGTCCAACTGGCGATCAGGGAGGCCAGCAGCAGGGTGAGCAGGCCGACGCCGGTGACCACCAGGGTGGCGTGCTTGAGGACATCGTCCACACTTTGCAGCGGCAATCCGATGACAACAACAGCGGGTTGGCCGATATAGAGCACGGTCACCGCGACCACCCGCCAGTTGTGGCCGTCCGTGCCGCGCACCTGGTAAGGACGCGCGGCCCTGTCCTGGGCGTCCTCAACGGAGATGGTTGAGATGTCGGGGTGGTCATCCGGATTGCCGCCCAACAGCTGGGGCTCCCCACCGGGGGTGTAAAGGATCAGCGAGTAGTCAGTGGGTACCATCGGGTTGGTGGGTGCCTGCAGCTGGGTGAACGAGCGCTGCTTGCTGGCGAGGTCCACGGCGGCGTACAGCTTGTCATCCACCTGTGCCTGGAGGTAGCTGTGCAGCAGCGTCAGGGTGCCGGCTCCGGTCGCAGTCAGCGCAACAATCAGCAGTGCCATGATCATGGCCACCAGCTGGGACCTCAGCGAGGCCGATTTCCACCGCTGCAGCAAGGTCAGCGCTTCTCTGCCGTCCGGAGCACGTAGCCCACTCCGCGTTTGGTCTGGATCAGGGCCGGTGCGTCCGGATCAATGTCCACCTTGCGCCGGAGGTAGGAGATGTAGGACTCCACGATCGAGGCGTCGCCATTGAAGTTGTACTCCCAGACGTGGTCAAGGATCTGGGATTTCGACAGCACCCGGTTCGGGTTCAGCATGAGGTAGCGGAGGAGCTTGAATTCCGTGGGGGACAGTTCAATCACGGTGCCGCCGCGGCGCACCTCGTGGGCGTCGTCGTCGAGCTCCAGGTCGTCCACCCGGATCACGGCGTCGTCGTCGAGCATGGGCTGGGTCCGGCGCAGGACCGCGCGGATGCGGGCCACTACTTCGTCCAGGCTGAACGGCTTGGTGACATAGTCGTCCCCGCCCACCGTGAGGCCGGTGACCTTGTCCTCGGTGTCGTCCTTCGCCGTAAGGAACAGGACCGGGAAGTGCTGGCCCGAAGCCCGCAGCTTGCGGGTGACGGTGAAGCCATCCATGTCCGGCAACATCACGTCCAGTACCGCCAGATCGGGTGTGTGGAGCTCGGCGGCGGCCAGCGCGTCGCGGCCGTTGGCGGCAGAGACCACCTCAAAGCCTGCGAAGCGGAGCGAGGTGGACAGCAGCTCGCGGATGTTGGGTTCGTCATCAACAACTAGCAGCTTGGCTTCTGGGCCGGTCTTCTTCATGCTCCCATCATGCTCCCAGAAACTGTGAGTTTTCTGGATGGATGGTGGGTGTTCCATGGGGAGTCTGCTTGTGATGGTGGCAACCCGGACCGTCAGGCAGGAACACCGGGCGACCTTCTAGCCGGCGCCGACATCCTTGGCGTCCATGATCCGGTAGGCATACCCCTGCTCAGCCAGGAAGCGCTGCCGCTTGGCCGCGAAATCCTGGTCCAGGGTGTCCCGGGCCACCAACGAGTAGAAGCGGGCGGCCCGGCCGTCCTTCTTGGGGCGCAGCAGCCGGCCCAGCCGCTGGGCTTCCTCCTGCCGCGACCCGAAAGAACCTGAAACCTGGATGGCCACCGAGGCCTCCGGCAGGTCGATGGAGAAGTTGGCCACCTTGGACACCACCAGAGTGTGCACGTCGCCGGCGCGGAAGGCATCGAAGAGCTTTTGCCGTTCCTTCACCGAGGTGTCGCCCTTGATGACGGGAGCCTGCAGGCGCTCGCCGATCTCGTCCAGCTGGTCAATGTATTGCCCGATCACCAGCAGTTGCTCGCCCTGGTGGCGGGCCACCAGCTGTTCCACAATCAGGGTCTTGGACTCGGACGTCGCGCACAGCCGGTACTTGTCCGCGTCTTCGGCCATGGCGTAGGCCACGCGTTCGTCCCGGGGCAGGTCAATCCGGACCTCCACGCAGTCCGCGGGGGCGATGTAGCCCTGCGCTTCGATGTCCTTCCAAGGCGCGTCATACCGCTTGGGCCCGATCAGGCTGAAGACCTCGCCTTCGCGGCCGTCCTCGCGGACCAGGGTGGCGGTGAGGCCCAGCCGGCGGCGGGCCTGCAGGTCCGCGGTCATCCGGAAGATCGGCGCCGGCAGGAGGTGGACTTCGTCATATATGATCAGGCCCCAGTCGTGGCCGTCCAGGAGCTCCAGGTGCGCGTACAGGCCGCCGCGTTTGGTGGTGAGGACCTGGTAGGTGGCGATGGTGACCGGTCGGACCTCCTTGACTGAGCCCGAGTACTCGCCGATTTCATCCTCCGTCAGCGACGTCCGCTTGAGCAGCTCGTCCTTCCATTGCCGGGCGGCCACGGTGTTCGTCACCAGGATGAGGGTGGTGGTGGAGCTCGTGGCCATGGCCGCGGCACCCACCAGAGTCTTCCCGGCCCCACAGGGCAGCACTACCACGCCGCTGCCGCCGGCCCAGAAATTCTCGGTGGCGAGCTGCTGGTAAGGACGGAGCTTCCAGCCGTCCTCATTCAGGGCGATCAGGTGCGGTGTCCCGTCCACGTAGCCGGCCAGGTCCTCCGCCGGCCACCCGATTTTCAGCAGCAGCTGCTTGAGCTGGCCGCGCTGTGAGGAATGGACCACAATGGTTTCGCCGTCGATCCGCGGCCCCAGCAGGGGCTGGATTTTCTTGGCCCGGATGACCTCTTCCAGCACCGGGTAGTCGTCCGTGCGCATCACCAGGCCGTGCTGTGGGTCCTTCTCCAGCCGCAGCCGCCCGTACCGGGACATGGTCTCTTCGACGTCGATCAGCAGCGAATGCGGTACCGGGAACCGCGAGTATTTGAGCAGGGTGTCCAGGACCTTCTCCGCGTCCAATCCGGCGGCGCGCGCGTTCCACAGGCCCAAGGGGGTCAGGCGGTAGCTGTGCATGTGCTCCGGAGCGCGCTCCAGTTCGGCGAAGGGGGCGATCGCGTGGCGCGCCTCGGTGGCCAGTTCGTGGTCCACTTCGAGCAGGATGGTTTTGTCACTTTGGACGATCAGCGGGCCGTCGTTCACGCGGGGGCGTCCTTCACTGGCGCAGTTCTTCTGCGGCCTCGATGTCGATAATGCGGTGGATGGAGAGCACCCGCTCGGTTTCCTTGACAGGATCGAAGACCCTGACGCGTCCGCCGGTTACGGAGAGGGGAACAACTGTCTCCAGGCAGCAATTCCCTTGGCTGTCCACTACGTTCATGCTCACACGCTGCTTAAGCCGGATAGCCCGCTGCAGGGTCTCCAGGCCAAGCTGGGTTGCGGTTTCGCCGGTACCCGGCACTGCAGGTGGGTGGTTTCCGTTGGCTTCGGACCGCCCGTTCCGCAGGACGGCGAGCTGCGCAGCGACGTCGTCCTCCGCTGGCGCGGTCCGCGGCGCTGTGTAGACGGGGCGGGTGCTGCCCGGAACGCCGGCGATGCGGCGGAGCCGGACCACTCCGGGCTGGGCCTGATCCACCGACGGCGAGAGCCCCAGTCCGCGCAGGACCTGCGCCGTTTCCCGCGGCGGAGCCGTGGAGATCAGCACGGTCGGCGCAATCCGGGCCAGCCCCAACCCGGCTGCCTTGGACTCCGCCGCCAGCTCCAGCACCGTTGCCTCATCATCGCTTTGGATAAAGCTGGCGGCCGTTCCCACCCGGAGCCGGCCGTGCCGGGACGCGGTGTCCTCCACCAGGTATTCCAGGGGTTGGGGCACTGCCGTGGCCGAGTGCTCACGCAGGAACTCCAGCAGGCTCGATGCGTCATGCCCGGCATCCAGGGCGCGCCGGACCGAGTTGGCGGAGAACCGGTAGATGGTGGCGGGCCCCTGCCCCTCGGCGTCGGCCATTACCAACAGCTTTTCCGCCAGCTCCGGAGCCAGGTAACCCGGGGCAACTGCCGTCAGGTCCGCCTGGAGCAGGACGTGGTTCAGCGCCGCGGGCAGGTGCTCTCCCAGGATGCCCAGGGCCTCGTCCGGATTGTCCTCGGCAATGGCGCTGCCCAGCTGGCTCAACGCACCGGAGCCGATCAATCCCAGCAGCTCTGCTTCGGCCAGCACACCCCTGATCAGGGAACTGAACCGGCGGGCCATCCGCGGCTGCGTCCATTCAGCCCGCTGGAGCACTGCCGCGGCGTCGAGGACCGGCGCCGTGCCGTCCGCAGCGGCAGCTTCCTGCGTGAGCTCCTCCAGAATTTCCAGGATCCGCTTCCTGACCACCGGGGCATCCGGCCGCTGCGCTTCCGCTGAAAGGGCATTGACGGTATTCCCGGCCACGGCACGGTGCACGGCGGGAACGCCGCCCGGGCCGGTAACGGGCTGACCCACGAGTGAGGGCACACGCTCGCTCGCGAGCCAGGCGTTGACCAGCCACAGCCACTGCTCCTGGCGGGGGAGGGACAGCCACTCCAGCTGCGGGGGCTGCACCCAGGAGGACGAGTCCACATCAAGGCGCAACAGGCCGGAGAGGGCGCTGATTTCCAGCAGCAGGCCCGCCCGGTGCTGGTCGATGCGCAGCGTCTCGGCCAGCCGCTTCATTTCCCGGACGCCTACGCCGCCGCTTCGCAGCGTGGCCAGCGGCTGTTCGCGGACGGCATGGAGCAGATCACCCATCAGCCGGAGGGTTTCAGCGATGGCGCCCAGCGCCGCGTTCCGGCGAAGTGCGGCGGTAGTGCTGCCCAGCTCCGGAACCGGAGGGGAAAGGGAAAAGTCATTGATGATGGCGCCGCCACGCAGCGACAGCCCCACGCTGTGCGGAAGTTCCACGTGCGCGGCGTCCAAGGGGACCAGCAGGCCGCGGGCCAGGAGCCAGTCCACGGGCCCGACGTCGGCGCCCTGGTTCGAGACCGACGCTTTCCGTTGCGCCTGGGGGACGGCACCCATCGCCCAGTTGCGGAATTTGGCGAGTAACGCCGTCGTGCGTTCCGGGGCTCCGGCCAGAGCTGCGCTGAGTGCCTCGGGCGAGGATGTCCAATGCTGTAGCGCCAGGGCTGCCTCCATGGGGGTGGTGGCGTTCTGGATGGAGACGCCGCTGCGGTGCAGCTCCGCAACGAGCTGGACTACCCGCTGGGCAAACGCGGGCTGAAGCCTGACCAGCTCGGTGTAGCTGCGCCCCAGCCCCGCAGGATAGATTCCCACCACGTCCTTGAGGCTTCCCACCGGCAGGTAGTAGCGCTGCCGATGGCCCGAAGCCGCCGTTCCATTCGGCGGCTCGGCCCGGTGCACCAAAGCGAGTTCCTGGAGCGAGGCCAGGATGCGTTCCAGCGCCGCCACCGTGGATCCTGCAATGAGTTTCCGGACGCCCGCCGCAGATGCGCTGTGTTCGGTGTCCGTGTTGGTGCACAGATGCAGGGTTTCCAGCACCTGCATCTGCGGCCTGTTCAGCCGTTCGAGCGCACGCTGGACGCTGACCCGCGCGCTTGCCCGGGCGGCCAGGGCGGAAAAGTCAGGAACCGCGGGGGACATAAGGTCCGGCCGCGCTGCGAAGAGCGCCCGCAACGAGTCATCGCTGCGTGCTTCCAGTTCTTTGCTGAGCGCGCGGATAAGGGACATCAGTCCAACGTTACCGCCCGCTGGACTTTCCTGCCCGGCGCCGGCCGGCCACGCTGTCCAGCACCAGGAAGAGCATCAGCAGGAACGCCACAGGCAACCCGTACAAGGCGGCGGCGGTGACCCAGGCCGGAGCAGCGGAGCCTGCGAAGGCCAGCGCCATGACTGCGCCCACCGCCACGAGGGAAAGTATGGCAACTACCGCTGCGCAGATCATCAGTGGGCGCCGGTATCGCGAGGGTGTCATGCAGGTAACGCTAACAGCCGGGTGACCGGTGGTGGCGCCACAGGCGGCCGTGAGCCTCGGGCCCGCTACCGCGGCAGGCGGCGGGATGATGCGTGCGTGAAAGCAGGATTCCGGGTCCCGGCAGGATAACCTTGAGGAACAGACCAACACGGTCCGTTGCTGTCATACCCTGAACCCGCACATCAGTGCGGATGCGGTGACTGCCGGCCGTGTCAGAAGACGTCAGAACGAAGAAGGTTGATTACGTGCCTACCGGCAAGGTCAAGTGGTATGACAAGGAAAAAGGTTTCGGATTCCTCGCAGGCGAGGACGGCCAGGAAGTCTTCCTGCCCAAATCATCGCTGCCCGAAGGCATTACGGAGCTGAAGGCAGGCACACGCGTTGAGTTCGGCGTTGCCGACGGCCGCAAGGGTGCGCAGGCCCTGGGCCTGCGCGTCCTGGACAAAACGCCGTCCATCGCCAAGGCCAAGCGGCCCAGCGCCCGGGACCTCGCGCCGCTCGTCCAGGACCTGGTCAGCGTGCTGGACAACCTTTCCGGAACCCTGTCCGCGGGTAAGTACCCGGAAGGCAACAAGGGCAAGGCCATCGCGGTTGCCCTGCGTAAGGTTGCCGACGAGCTGGACGTTTAGGTCTTGACCATGAACGCGGAAGCTGAACAGCCGGACACCACGGCACCGGAGACGGTGGGCGCCAAAGCTGAGGCCAAGCGCCGTACCGGCGTGCCCGTGTGGCGGACCGGCAAGCCGGACGCCTTCCTCGCTGCTGCCGTTGGCGAGGCGCGGACCGCCATCGAAGGCATCACGGCGGCGTCGGACATCGGTGCGCACCTGGCTGCCAGAAGTGAGGGCGACCGCCTGGTCACCCACCTCTTCGAATCAAAAATGGCCGGCTACGACGGCTGGCAGTGGTATGCGGTCCTGACCAGGAACTCCCGCTCCAAGGTGGTCACGGTCAGCGAACTTGGCCTCCTGCCGTCGGAGGATTCCATCCTTTCCCCGGAGTGGGTGCCGTGGGCAGAGCGCGTCCGCCCCGAGGACGCACAGGCGGCGGAGGAAGAGGAACCGCGCGCTGCTGTTGCTTCCGCTTCGGAGCCGGACACTTCGCCGGCCGACGCTTCGGGGTCCGATGACGAAGACGCCGAGGACGACGAACCCGCCGGCGAGGCTGACTAAGCAGTTGAGAATGCGCAGGGTTGAGAACCATGAAGGCCGGCACTGATGTCCACCTTCAAATCCCTGCACATCCTCAACTACCGGATCTGGTTCATCGGCGCACTGGTTTCCAACATCGGAACCTGGATGCAGCGGACGGCCCAGGACTGGCTGGTGTTTGACCACCTCACCGAGCACGACGCCGGAGCCATGGGCATCACCATGGCGCTGCAGCTGGGACCACAGCTGTTCCTGGCGCCCATAGCCGGCCTCGTGGCTGACCGGTACAGCCGCCGGCAGCTGCTGATCATGACGCAGTCAATGATGGCCCTCCTGAGCGCCGGCCTGGGCATCCTGGTGGTGCTCGGCGCCGGCCAGCTGTGGCACGTCTACGGCTTTGCCCTGCTGCTGGGCATGGTGTCCGCGCTCGATGCCCCGGTCCGCCAGACCTTCGTGTCCGAACTAGTGCGGGACGACTACCTGCCCAACGCCGTGGCCCTGAACAGCGCCTCCTTCAATGTCGCCCGCATGATCGGACCCGCCGTGGCCGGCGTGCTCACCGTGGCTGTAGGTCCTGGCTGGGTGTTCCTGATCAATACCGCCACGTTCCTGGCCATGCTCCTAAGCCTGTGGAAAATCCCCTCCGCGTCGCTGCGCCGGCTTCCCCGGGCGGCCCCGGGCAAGGGCCGCATCAGGGAAGGGCTGCGCTACGTCCGGTTCCGGCCGGACATTCTGGTGGTCCTCGTAGCCGTGTTCATTGTGGGCACACTCGGGCTTAACTTCGTACTGTTCATTGCCGCGATGGTGGGCACGGAGTTCGGGCTGGACGCCAGCGCCTTCGGGCTTATGAATTCCATCATGGCCATCGGGTCCGTGGCGGGCGCGCTGCTCTCCGCCGGCCGTGGCGAACCCCGCCTTCGGATGATCTTCGGCGCGGCGGCTGCCTTTGGCGTGTCGTCGGGGCTGGCGGCGCTCGCCCCGAACTACTTCTGGTTCGGCGTCGCGCTGGTGCCGGTGGGCCTGTTCGCGATCACCATGATGACCAGCGCCAACGGCTACGTCCAGACCACCACCGATCCCGTCATGCGGGGCAGGGTCATGGCCCTGTACATGGCCATCTTTATGGGCGGCACACCCATAGGCGCCCCGCTGGTGGGATGGGTGGCCAACGCCGCTGGCCCCCGGTGGTCCCTTTCCGTGGCGGCCGCGTCCGGGATCATCGCCGCAGTGATCGGAATGATCTGGATCATCCGCGCCCAGCAGCTCCGGCTCACCTTCAACCGGCGTGCCCGCGGCCTGCGGTACTTCGGCGTCGTCTCGCATCTGGGCGTCCAACAACCGGGGGACAACACAAACGGCGCCGCCAGGGACGAAAACCCGGACGACGCCGTCGGTCGCTGACAGCTGGCCTCACCGCGTGAGAGCGCTACTTGCGCAGCTCGCCCACCACGTAATCAATGCTTGCCAGCAGCGCAGTGACATCAGCCGGCTCGATGGCCACAAACGTCGCGATCCGGAGCTGGTTGCGGCCCAGCTTGCGGTACGGCTCGGTGTCCACGATCCCGTTGGCGCGCAGCACCTTGGCGATCGAGGCCGCGTCGATCGAATCGTCGAAGTCGATGGTGGCGATGACGTTGGAACGGTCTTCCGCCTTGGCCACAAACGGGGTGGCGTACTCGGAGGCCTCGGCCCAGGAGTAGATCCGGCCGGCAGAGTCAGCGGTGCGGGCTGACGCGAAGTCCAGGCCGCCGCTGGCGTTGAGCCACTGCACCTGCGCGTCGAGGGTCACCAGGGTGGAGAGCGACGGCGTGTTGTAGGTCTGGTTCAGCTTGGAGTTGTCGATGGCGGTCTGGAGGTCCAGGAAATCCGGGATCCAGCGGCCGCTGGTCTTGATCCGGGCGGCGCGTTCCAGCGCGGCGGGGGAGAAGAGGCCCAGCCACAGGCCGCCGTCGGACGCGAAGTTCTTCTGCGGGGCGAAGTAGTAGACATCGGCCTCGGAGACGTCCACGTCCAGGCCGCCGGCTGCAGAGGTGGCGTCCACCAGGACCAGGGAACCGGAATCGGCGCCTGCAACGCGCTTGACCGGAGCCGCGACGCCGGTGGAGGTTTCGTTCTGCGGCCATGCGTAGACATCCACGCCTGCTTCGGCGGCCGATACCGGGCGAGTGCCCGGCTCGGACGTGATGATGGAGGAGGCGTCCAGGAACGGGGCCTTGTTGGTGGCCGAGGCGAACTTGGAGCCGAACTCGCCGAAGGACAGGTGCTGGGCCTTCTTCTCCACCAGGCCGAAGCTGGCGACGTCCCAGAATGCGGTAGAGCCGCCGACCCCGAGGACCACTTCGTAGCCTTCGGGGGCGCGGAAGAACTGGCTGAGGCCTTCGCGGACGGAGCCTACGAGGTTCTTGACGGGAGCCTGGCGGTGGGAGGTGCCCAGGATGGTCTTGGACGCCGCTGAGAGCGCCTCGAGCTGCTCCGGCCTGACCTTGGACGGTCCTGCGCCGAACCGTCCGTCCTTTGGCAGGAGGTCGGCAGGAATAGTGATGCTGGTTTCGCTCACGGGGGCTCCAATTTCGGCATGGACGTCGCTCACGTCCGGACGGTGGGGTGGCCGGTAGTCGGCAGTGACTGCATTAAGGACCTCCTTTATTCTGCCTGAACCCCTCGATTGGGCGGGAACCGGCACCGTCATAGTCCGGCCAATGAGACCATCCGGGCCCTGTCCGGGGATTATCCGGACAAGTTCAAAATAGGCTAAGCTTTTTACCGGACCTCGCCGCTGCTGGACGCGATACGGTGGGACAACGCAACGTACTGCGCTCGAGGAGCTGAGCTGGATGACGGATCTGATCGATACTACGGAGATGTATCTTCGGACCATTTTGGAGCTTGAAGAAGAGAACATCGTTGCCCTTCGCGCGCGCATCGCCGAACGGCTGCGGCATTCCGGCCCCACGGTGTCCCAAACCATCGGCCGGATGGAACGCGACGGACTGGTGGTGGTCTCCGGAGACCGCCACCTGGAACTGACCGAGGCCGGGCGGAAGCGCGCCACGGAAGTGATGCGCAAGCACAGGCTGGCGGAACGGCTCCTGGCGGATGTGATTGGCCTGGACTGGGCCTACGTTCACGATGAGGCGTGCCGCTGGGAGCACGTAATGAGTGAACGCGTTGAGCAGCGCATCTACGAATTGCTCAACCACCCCACCGATTCTCCCTACGGCAATCCCATCCCCGGGCTGGCGGCCCTGGGCGGGCCGGCGTCGGCGCTGCCTGATGCCGGAGTGATTAATCTCCTGGATGCGATGCAGGGCTACGGGCCGGCGTCGAACGTAACGGTCAGCCGGTTGGCCGAGCCCATTCAGGTGGAGCCTGAGCTGCTGGTCCAGCTGGACGAAGGCGGAATCAGGCCCGGCGCCTCGGTGTCCCTGGAGCGCGTGGGGGAGTACATTTCCGTGCGGGTTCCGGGCATAGAAGGGGCGCTCGAGCTGCCCCCGGAAGTGGCATCGCACGTCTTCGTTTCCGTTCGCTGACGGGACGGCGGCCTCCTCGCGTTGGGGCCGCGCTATAGCGCAGTGACGCCAGGTTCCGCAAATATAACGGAATTGTTACTGCCCAAGTTAATCGCCTATAGTTGGAACTCAGCGTCGATACAAAAGCGTTACCTGATCCGGAGCCGAGCTCTGCCAGCGGATCAGGTGCACGAATCACCAACTGGCAGAGGCGGGGGAACCACAACCGGTAGTCGCAAGACTGCCTTGGGGTGAAGTCCGTCAGCAGCAAGCCTCTTCCAGCGAAGGATCCTCACGGGATATCTCTGCGCCAAGTGCTTGTTATGGCGGACCGGGTCTTTGAACTCTCTGACCCGAATCCGACAGCTAACTTCGCAGGCTATCCAGAGAGGAACATTCTTGACCACGCAATACTCCAGGGGCCGCCGTCGCGCGGTGGGTCCCGCTTCGGCGCCCAGAGTGGCCGAGGATTTCACTGCGGAGAGGCCCCGCGATCCACAGCGGGAAGCACGACGCCGCCGGGGACCCTTCCGGCAGATGACGGATTTCGCCGCTGCCAGTGGCCTTGGCCAGAAGGCCGGCATCGCCTTGGCAGCAACAGGCCTGGCTCTCACCGTGACGGTTCCCGTGACCGGACCCGTGATGGCAACTCCGGCACCCGGCCAGGTCGCGTCTGCCGTTTCCGCTGCTCCGCAGCCTGAAGTCACTGCCGAAGCCGCCGCCCAAATTGATTTCAGCCGCTCGTCCGTGGTTACCCAAGGTGATCCCGACGGCAAACTGAAGCAGCTGCTGAGCGCCCAGTCCGCGGGATCCATCACCCGCGCCGCCTCTGCCGGAAGCCTCGGCTCGCCGCTGGCCCAGCTGGCTACAGTCTCTCCCTTCGGATTCCGGGTCAGCCCCATCACCGGCGGCTCCGGCGACTTCCACCGTGGCCAGGACTTCGCCGCGCAGTGCGGAACCTCCGTCCTGGCTGCTGCCAGCGGCACCGTGACCTTCGCTGGCTGGCACCAGTACGGCGGCGGCAACCGCGTGGTGGTGGACCACGGCAATGGCCTTGAAACCACCTACAACCACCTCTCCTCCGCCAGCATCAAGGTGGGACAGACGGTCAGCCGCGGCGATGTGGTTGCCCTCAGCGGCACCACGGGCGCGTCCACGGGCTGCCACCTCCACTTCGAAGTCCAGGTCAACGGCGAAGTCGTTGACCCCAGCGGCTGGCTCTGAACCAAATGATGGCAAACTCTCGAATCGCCGCGACGTGCCGTGACCTGAATGTGACATTGGCGCGGAACTCCTGTAACGTTTAAGGCGCGTCAACTTTTCCGAAGTTGACGTTCTTGAGTGGATTGCCTAGCTCTGCCACCGCTCAAGGTCCGTTCGCATGACATCGTCTGGCAGGGGCGGGGGAACCAATTTTGGTCTTCGATTCTGAAGGCCTTGGGGTTAAGTCGCAAAGCTTCCACTGTGAAGCAGAGCGGCCGGGTGACTCCCATCCGAATCCGACAGCTCACCTCGCAGGCATTGGGAGAGGCTACCTTCGTGTCTTCACGCCATAATTCTGCGCGCCACCGCGCACAACCGGTTCGCACCAACCCCTTGGGCCCCGTGTCCAAGGCAGTCAGTGCCAACGCCGGGACCGTAGGTCGCCAGGCTGCTGTTATCGCAGCTGCATCAGGTCTGATCCTGAGCATGGGGCTTCCGGCCAACGCCGCGGATACCACCGCCGGTGTTTCCGCCTCTACCGAGTCCGGTTCCGCGCAGACGGCACTTGCCGTAACTGCGGCGCCCACGGCTACCGTTTCCTTCGAGCGCCCCGTGATCAAGACCACGGCGGCACCGAAGGTTGAAACGGTCCGTGCGCAGTCCACGGCCTCCGAAACCGGGGCTCAGGGTGCTGCGGCAACCGAGGCCGCGGCCTCCAAGCTCGCTGACGCCTCCAAGCTCGCTGATACTGTCTCCTCAGCCGCCGCTTCGGGTTTGGCAGCACTTGCCTACACCGGCATCGGCCGCCCCTACGTCTGGGGCGGCACCACTCCCAATGGCTGGGACTGCTCAGGCTTCACGCAGTGGGTCTACGCCCAGGCCGGCATCAGCATTCCCCGCACCAATGCCTGGACAGCCATGCGGCCCACCGCCACACCGGCTCCCGGTGACCTGGTTATGCAGAATGGCGGCGCCCACGTTGGCATTTACGTCGGCAACGGCATGATGGTCAGCGCACTTAATCCTTCGCAGGGCACCCTGCTCCACTCCGTGGCATCCACGGGCTCCTCCGCGTTCTTCACGCTGGCCCCGTAGGTCCTGCCATCCAGCAGTTCCTGCAGCCCTGTGCTGGCGGAATCGATTCTTCGTTGGAAACTTTTCGCTAAATCCCCGTTCGGGGCGAGCCGGCGTACCCCCAAGATGCCGGCGCGTCCAAAACCCCTGGTCTGCCCACGCGGTCCTGAGGAAAACGAAAGAGAGAAATTAATGACTACACGTGCAACTGTTGCGCGGCACCGCGCCGAGGTCACTAAGACCAGCTCGCTGGCTGTCATTGCCAAGGCTGTCGGCGACAACGCCGGTGGCATGGGCCGCCAGGCCGCGGTTATCGCTGCTGCTTCCGGCCTTGTCCTGACCAGTGGTATCGCTGCGAACGCGGCAGACTCCGGAGTCCAGCGTGAAGCTGCTTCCGCTTCGAACCTTGAGGTTGGGGTTTCCGCGCCGGCCATCATTTCGGCCGCCTCCACCATTGCCATCTCGTACGAGAAGCCTGCCGTGACCACCACTCCGGCTCCTGTTGAGGCTCCGGCGCCCGTTGTCGAAGCTCCGGCTCCGGCTCCGGCTCCGGCTCCGGCTCCGGCCAAGGCCGCGGCAACCGTAAAGGTAGCGTCGGCAACTCCGGCTGCTCCCTCGGCGCCGGTCGCTGCCAGCGGCAAGGGTGCTGCCATCCTCTCCGCTGCGTACGCCCAGCTGGGTGTGACGCAGGACTGCACCATGCTGGTGACCAATGCCCTGGCCGCCGTGGGCATCAACTTCCGCGACTGGCCTGCCGGCTACCTGTCCCTGGGTAAGACCGTGAGCGCCGCCGAGGCTCAGCCCGGAGACCTGCTCTACTACGCCGACGGCGGCGCGGGCGTAGCCCACATTGCCGTCTACGCCGGCAACGGCCAGGCCGTTCACGGCGGCTACAACGGAAACCAGACTGTTGTGTTCAGCGCCAACGTTGGTTCAGGACCGGTTTACATTCGCGTGTCCTAGCACCGAAGTCGATCTTCAAAGGACCTCTGCCTCACGGCTGGGGTCCTTTGTTGTTATAGGGCTGCTGCAGCGACCCGGACGCGTGTCCAGATCTGACACGTGACTGGCGCTACGGCCGAAATTAGTTGATCCCGGGATTCTTTGTTTACTCTTGTGGTGTCGATCCATAGCCCGGATATGCCGGGGGCAGCCGGCCCTCGTGCCCCTGACGGGTGCGGCCACGAAGAGGTACGTGCATGCGCACTCTCGTTCTGAATGCTGGATATGAACCGCTGGCGGTGGTCACCTTCCGCCGGGCGCTGGTGCTTGTGCTCACGGGCAAGGCCAGTGTTATTGCCGAAGGCGATGACCCTGTAGTGGGACCGCAGGAGATCCTGGGCCGCCCGTCCGTGATTCTCCTGAACCGCTACATCCGCCCCAGATACAACCAGGGCACCGCGGTCAGCCGCCGCGGGGTCCTGCGGCGGGACGGTCACCGGTGCGCGTATTGCGGCAAAGGTGCCCACACCATCGACCATGTACAGCCCAAATCACGTGGCGGCGCCGACTCCTGGGAGAACCTGGTGGCCGCGTGCCTCCGGTGCAACAACACCAAGGGCGACCACACGCCGGCTGAAATGGGCTGGAAGCTCAGGTTTGTTCCGGAACCGCCGCATGGCACCATCTGGCAGATCAAAGAACTTGAGAAGCCCACGCCGGCCTGGGACCCGTTCCTGCTGCCGGAACGGGCCGCCTGAATGCCGGCCGTTAGTTCCAGCTCCGCACAGTATTCCAGCCCGCACAGTTAAGCTGGGAGGGTGGACACTGACCCCCTCAACTTCGATGCTGTCATCCTCGCCGGCGGCCGTTCGTCGCGGCTCGGTGGCGTGCCCAAACAGAGCCTGACGTACGACGGCGACTCCCTGTTGCACCGCTCCGTGGCCGCTGCCGGGGGAGCCAGGGCCGCCGTCGTGGTTGGTCCGGACACTGCGGAAGTGCCTGGCTGGAAAGTGCCGGCCGGGTTTCTGCGCTGCCGCGAAGAGCCGCCGTTCAGCGGGCCTGCAGCTGCCATTGCGGCCGGGCTGGCGGCCCTGGCCGCTGCGGGCGGCAGCCGCCCCGCGCTGACGCTGGTGCTGGCCTGCGACATGCCCAACGTGGGGCAGGCGGTGGCTGCGCTGAAGGCTGCGTTGCGTTCACGAGGACCGGGCGCAGGACTTGCCGCAGGTAAGCCTTCGGGCCTGAAACCGGACGGCGTGGTGGCCGTCTCGGAGGATGGCCGTAGCCAGCCGCTGGTTGGCTTTTATAGCACAGCCGGGCTACAACGATCCGTCACCCAGCTGGAAACCGCAGGACGCTTAATCAACGGGTCGGTGCGGGCACTCCTTGCTAGTCTGGACGTGCAGCTTGTCGCCGTTCCGGCCGGCTCCACGGCTGACGTGGACACTTGGGACGATGCCGCAGCACTTGGTGTGGCCGGTTCGGATCCCCTGAACGGGCTCCGGGGCAACACTGCCGCAGACGATTTGGGAGGCAGAGCGTGAAAAGCCAGGAAGAGACGCTGGAAGAGTGGTGCAGGTCCTTGCTCCAGGCGTATGAACTGGAGGACGTCCAGATCGACGTCAACACCATTCTGTCGCTGGCCGGCGTGGCAGCACACTCAGTGGTCCGCCCGGCCGCCCCGCTCACCACCTTTATTGCCGGATTCGCCGCCGGCCTCGCTGCAGGATCGGGACAGGCTACGAACGCTGCCGCGATGACCGCCGCCATGGACCGTGCCCGCACCCTCGCTGCTGACTATGACGCCGAATCTGCCGGGACCCCCGTCGAATGACTCCCGTTCAGTGACCGCCGCCCCCGGCGACGTATCCGAAAATCCCGAGCAGCAGTCAGCCCCGGCAAAGCACCTTGCCCACACCTGGGAGGAGGCGCGCAAGGCCGCTTTTGATATCGCCACCCCGATTCCGCCGGGCCGGGTTCCCCTGGGTCAGGCCCTGGCCAGGGTCCTGGCCAGCGACATCACTGCGTTGCATGACATGCCGCACTACGCGTCGTCTGCGATGGACGGCTGGGCCGTCAACGGCAGCGGTCCGTGGATCGCGGCAGAGGCCGGCCAGCGGCTGGCGCCCCACCAGGCCAGCCCCATCGTCACCGGCGGACTGATCCCGCCCGGGGCCAAAGCTGTCCTGCGCAGCGAAAGTGCAGTGCTTGGAACGGACGACGACGGCCTGCCGCTGCTGATGACCGGTGGCGCCGCCCGCCCCGGCGAGCCCGGGAACGGCCAGCACATCAGGAAGGCCGGCGAGGAAGCCGCCGCGGGAGAGGTGCTGGTCAAGGCCGGGGTAACACTGAACCCAGCCCACCTGGCGGTCGCGGCCCTGGCCGGGCATGATGACCTGCTGGTCCGGGGCAAGCCGGTGGTTAAGCTCCTGCTGACCGGCTCCGAAGTTGTAGCCCAGGGGCTGCCGGTCCCCGGACAGGTCCGGGACACCTTCGGTCCGCAGCTCGCCGCCGTTGTGGAAATGCTTGGCGGCATCAACGGCGGCCAGGAACGGATCGGCGACTCTTACGCTGAGTGGCTGGACGGCCTGGCGGACCTCCCACCCGAAGTTCCGGACCCCTCCGCGCTGCCGGCCGACGTCGTGATCACTACCGGCGGTACGGGCGTCTCGGACACCGATCACCTCCGCCGGGCCGTTGCTGAACTGGGCGGGCGGCTGGTCATCGACGGCATCGCCATGCGCCCCGGCCATCCCGCTGTCCTGGCCGAACTCCCCGACGGTCGCTTTGTCCTGGGGCTCCCCGGAAACCCGCTGGCCGCCATGATGGCACTGTCCACGGTGGGCGAACCGCTGCTCGCCGCGCTGGGCCATGGCACCATGCCGCCGGTGCAGGAAGTCCCGTGCGGGACCACTATCGAGCCTGAACCGGGCCGGACCAGGCTGATGCCCTTCCGGCTTCTGTACGGGATGGCGTCACCGGCCAAGCACACGGGTCCCGGGATGATGCGCGGACTGGCGTCGGCGCACGGGGTGATGGTTGTTCCGCCGCATGGGGTGCAGCTGGGCGAACCCGTCCCGGCGTTTGCCTTGCCGTGGGGACCGCCGGTGCCCGCGCCCGAGCAGCCGGGCAGTAAGACCAAGAGCAGGTCCGCCGCGAAACCAGCCACCCGGGCAGCTGGCAAGGACACTGCGAAGCCCGCCGGTCCGGTGGACTGGAGTGCCCTGCTTGGCTAGGCGCCGTGCTGCGGAACCCCGTACGCCGCAGCCCGGCCAGTGGTGCAATGATGGACCTATGAACAGCGCCAGCCGGCAGGTCCGGAACGTCCACGGGGCCCTTCGAGACAGCTTGGCGGTTCGCTGATGGGGCGCGTGACGCAGCGCCGCAAGGTGCACAAGTACGTTTTGGATGGCTCGCCCAATGCCCTTGAGTTCCCGGTCCGCCACCGCGAGGACGTCCTCGCGGTCGAAGAGCCGCTGGAAATCCGGATTGGTCCGCTGTCATTCTCGGTGACCATGCGGACGCCCGGGGACGACTTTGACCTGGTGGCCGGCTTCCTGGTGTCCGAGGGGATCATCTGGGCTCCCGAGCAGCTGGTATCGCTGCGGTTCTGCGCCGGCGAGGACGAAGACGGCGTCCAGACGTTCAACGTGGTGGAAGCCCAGCTGCGGCCCGACGTCGAACTCCCTGCGAAAGGACGGAACGTCTTCACCTCAAGTTCCTGCGGCATCTGCGGCACGGACTCGATCGAGGCAGTGCGCAAGTCCTCCCATTTCAGCCCGGCGGCGGATCCATTGACCGTGCCCGCCCACGTGCTGGCTTCCCTGCCAGGACGGCTCCGCGAAGCCCAGGACGTTTTTGACGTCACCGGCGGAGTGCACGCCGCGGGCCTCTTCCGCATAACGGACGACGACGGCGTGGAGCTCTTGTGCCTCCGCGAGGATGTGGGACGCCACAACGCCGTGGACAAGGTAGTGGGCTGGGCCCTGCGGGAGCGGTTGCTTCCGCTGACCGGGCTGGTCCTGCAGGTCTCGGGCCGCGCATCGTTTGAACTCGTCCAGAAGGCAGCGTTGGCGGGCATTCCCGTACTGGCGGCAGTGAGTGCGCCGTCGAGCCTTGCTGTGGAGCTGGCGGAGGCCAGTGGCATGACCCTGGCAGGATTCAGCCGGGGCACGAGCCTGAATGTCTACGCCGGGCAGGGCAGGATAACGCTGCCCGTCCCGCACGTTTAGCGCGCAGGTTCCGGGGCCGGTTCGCGGAGAGGATACGGCCGAATTAGGCGCGGACGCGCCGGGATAACAACGGCGCCAGCCTGTTCGGCGGACATTTCCCGTGACGCTTGGCTATTGAGCTACTAGCCGGTAGATTTTATCCATCGATTGGACACGTTTGGTCCGGATCCGAGTACTCCAGTTCAAGCACCTAAGAGGGTTTACATTGCATGACGACCGCCGGATCACCGAAGTCCGCCTGGACCGGTTTGTCCGCGAGCGGATCATTCCCGCCGTTTACGCCCGCACCGTTCCGTTGAACCTGAGCAGCTGGGATGCCCCCGGCGAACCGGTGTCCGTGATGCATGCACTGCGGAATCACTTCGAGCCGCAGGAACACGGTGCCGCATGGGGAAAACCGTGGGGCACCAAGTGGCTGCGCCTGCAGGGCGACGTCCCGGAGGCGTGGGGCACCGGCCCGGACACCGCGGTGGAAATCGTGGTGGACCTGGGCTTCATCAACGAAGCCCCCGGATTCCAGTGCGAGGGAATCGCCTGGCGCCCGGACGGCACCATCATCAAGGCGATTTCGCCCCGGAACCAGTACATTCCCCTGAAACTCCTGGGCAGCGGCATGTCCGTTGACTTCTACGTTGAAGCGGCCGCCAATCCGGACATGGCGCAAGGCTGGACCTTCGCCGCCACACCCTACGGGGATAAGGCAACATCAGGCACGGCGCCGCAGTACCGGCTGGGCAGGATCGCCATCGCCGAACTCAACCAGACAGTCTGGGAACTACAGCAGGACATCTGGACCCTCGCAGGGCTCATGCACGAACTCTCCACCGAGCAGCCGCGGCGCCATGAGATCCTGCGTGCGCTGGAGCGCATGATGGACCGGATGGATCCCGACGACGTCCCGGGCACCGCCGCCGCCGGTCGGGCAACCCTGGCGGAAGTCCTGTCCAGGCCCGCCTACGCTTCCGCCCATCAATTGGTGGCTACGGGCCACGCCCACATCGACTCCGCCTGGCTCTGGCCGGTGCGTGAAACCATCCGCAAATGTGCCCGGACGTTCTCCAACGTGGTGGCGCTGATGGATGAGGATCCGGGCTTTGTGTTCTCCTGCTCGTCAGCCCAGCAGCTGGCCTGGATGAAGGAGTTCTACCCCGAGCTTTTCAGCCGGATCCGGGAAAAGGTCCAGGCCGGTCAGTTCGTCCCGGTGGGCGGCATGTGGGTCGAGTCGGACACCAACATGCCCGGCGGCGAGGCCATGGCACGGCAGTTCATTGAGGGCAAGAACTTCTTCCTCGACGAGTTCGGCGTCGAATGCCGCGAAGCCTGGCTCCCGGATTCCTTCGGCTATTCCGCGGCCTTGCCGCAGATCGTCAAGTCGGCGGGCAGCCGCTGGTTCCTGACGCAGAAGATCTCGTGGAACCAGGTCAACCGCATGCCGCACCACACCTTCAACTGGGAAGGCATCGACGGCACCCGGCTGTTCACGCACTTCCCGCCCGTAGACACCTACAACGCCGAGCTCAGCGGACGCGAACTGGCGCACGCCGAGCGCAACTTCCGCGACCACGGGCACGGCAACAGTTCGCTAGTCCCGTTCGGCTACGGCGACGGCGGCGGCGGGCCCACGCGCGAAATGCTGGCGGCCGCCAGCCGCACCGCGGACCTCGAAGGCTCGCCCAAAGTCAGGATGGGTTCCGCCGAGAGTTTCTTCACCCAGGCGGAGGACGAGCATTCCTCCCTGCCCGTCTGGGTGGGGGAGATGTACCTGGAGCTCCACCGCGGCACGTACACCAGCCAGGCCCAGACCAAGCGGGGCAACCGGCGCAGCGAACACCTGCTTCGCGAGGCCGAACTCTGGTGCTCCACCGCTGCCGTCCGCAGCCCCGGTTCGTTCGAGTACCCGGCAGCAGAGCTGAAGCGGCTGTGGCGGCTGGTGCTCCTGCAGCAGTTCCACGACATCCTGCCCGGCAGTTCCATCGCTTGGGTCCACCAGGACGCGGAACGTAACTACGCCGCCATCAGCGCCAGCCTCGAAACCCTCATTGGGCAGGCTGCGGCCGCGCTCCTCGGCGAGGGATCGCGTACCTTCCAGCTCAACGCCGCACCGCACGCGCGCAACGGGGTTCCGGCATTGGCGGCCGCAGAGCTTTCGCCGACCGGCCGGCCGGTTCAGGCAACCGCGGTGGATGGCGGTTATGTGCTGGACAACGGCATCATCAGGGCGGTCCTGGATGCCGATGGCCTGCTTGCCTCCCTGACCGACTACGCCACGGGACGCGAAGCCATCGCTCCAGGTGCGCGCGGCAACCTGCTGGAACTGCACCGGGACACGCCCAACCAGTGGGACGCCTGGGACATCGATGAGTTCTACCGCCGCAACGTCACGGCGCTGACGGCAGCGCAGGCCATCCGGCTGGAGCATGCCGGACCCAGTGCGGTTGTGGTGGTTGACCGGGTTGCCGGCTCGTCACCGGTCACCCAGCGGATCGCGCTGGAGGCCGGCAGTGGCTCCCTCACCATCACCACCGCCGTTGAATGGCAGGAGAGCGAGAAGCTGCTGAAACTGGGCTTCCCGCTGGACGTCAGGGCCGACCGCTCCGCCTCGGAGACCCAGTTCGGTCATGTCTTCCGCCCCACCCACGTCAACACCTCGTGGGAGGCTGCCAAATTCGAGATCTGCGCGCACCGCTGGATCCACGTGGCCGAGCCCGGCTACGGTGTTGCGATTTCCAATGCTGCCACCTACGGACACGATGTCACCAGGAGCGTGCGGGATTCCGACGGCGGGACTACCACTTCGGTGCGTCTCTCCCTGTTGCGGGCACCGAAGTTCCCGGACCCGACGTCGGACCGCGGCCACCAGGAACTGACCGTAACCATCCGCCCTGGTGCCGGAATCGCCGAAGCCGTGGAGGAGGGGTACCGCACCAACCTTGTGCCCCGGCTGGTCAAGGGCGCGCGCGGCGCGGAGCCGCTGTTCGCCGTGGACAACCCGGCCCTGGTTATCGAGGCGGTCAAGCTAGCCGAGGACGGTTCGGGCGACGTTGTAGTCCGCCTCTACGAGTCCCTGGGGCAGCGGTCCGCCGGCGTACTCACGGCCAACTTCCCGGTCACAGTCGTTCAGGCCACAGACCTACTGGAGCGGATCATCGACGCCCCCGGGGTCAACGCTGCCGCGGCAGAGCAATCGGTGGAACTTTTGCTGCGCCCGTTCCAGTTGGTGACGTTGAGGTTCGCGCGGTAGGTGAGGCATGGATGCCAACTGTTCCGCCAGCACCCGGGTGTGTCAGCACCCGGGCGGGGCAGTAATGCTGTCTGGCCGTCAAATGGCTGAGTGGGGGCGGTCCCCAACGGCCCGCCACCACTCATCCCCCCAAAGAATGCAAAGACTCAACGGGCCCGGCGTCCAGAAAACTATCCCCGTTCGCGAACACCGGCACCCAACTTCACACATTCATGATTGTGCCACGTCTAATGATTTTGTGAAAGCACGCAGGGTTACTTTGCGGTAGAAGTCTTTTTCCCAGGCTCATTCAACCCGGACCGCAGCTTGGCTAGCCAGATCAGCGCCAGCCCGATGACAAAGCAAAGGACGGCGGTGTAGTTGATGACAAACTCCACTGAGTCAAGCGCCGGTGGGAACACCGGGAACAACAGACTCGCGCCAATGGCAACCGATCCGAGAACCAGCAGCAATGCCGCCACCCTGATTAAGCCCGGAAGGTTGCTCCGGCAGGCCCGGACCATGGCTGGAAGCAGGACCAGCGAAACGTAGGCAGGGTAGGCGCGGCCGGCGGCCCCGTAGTATTCAGCCAGCAGTCCGTTCCGCGCGTCCTTGACTGACACCGATGCC
>NZ_PZKO01000047.1:0-40229 GCF_014926485.1 Pseudarthrobacter sp. AB1 | reverse complement strand
CCCATCTGGATCATTCCCCGCTCCGCCAGGTTCAACACCCGGCCGCCCGGGCCCTCCGCCGAAGGCGCCGGATCCGAAAGGCCCCCAACAGCGCCCATGTTCATGGTCATCATCTGGCCAGACTGGGCCCACCACCTCCGCCCGGTCCCATGTCGGGTTCCGACACGCCGGGCGGCAGCGAGAATCGACATCCCGCCACACACCATGTCAACGAACACGGTGCGGGTATTCGGAGGAAATGACTTGACCATGAAACGCTCCATCAATCAGAGCGTTGCTACGACCATATGACTTTGCCCCCTCGGGATGGGCCGGAAGTGACCCCGCGTTGCTGTGGAGTCCTGGGTCTACGCGACCAGGACCGCGGCGGCTTTCCTGCGGCGGGCCTTCGCCAGCCGGGTGCCGATCAGTCCCTGCCGGGGGCTGAACAGATAGACGGCGGCGAACACCACACCCTGGGTAAGCACCACCATGGCGCCCGAAGCCGTGTCCAGGTAATAGCTGAAATAAATGCCCCCAATGGAGCAGACGGCTGAAATTACCGGGGCGATGACCAGCATCCGGTTAAAGCGGTCCGTAAGCAGGTAGGCGGTGGCGCCGGGGATGATGAGCATGGCCACCACCAGCACAACACCCACCGTCTGCAGTGCAACCACCGACGTCAGTGCCAGCAGCCCCATGAGTAGCGCCCCCAGCCGTTTCGGTGAGAGCCCGATCGCGTGGGCGTGGGTGGGATCGAACGCGTAGAGCGTCAGGTCGCGGCGTTTCAGGATCAGGATAACGAAGGCGACGACGCCGAGCACCAGCACCTGGATCAGGTCCGGGATGCTGACACCCAGGAGGTTGCCGAAGATGATGTGGTTCAGGTCCGTCTGGCTGGGCGTGACGGAAATGAGCACCAGGCCCAGGGCAAACAGCGAGCTGAACACAATGCCGATCGCGGCGTCTTCCTTGACGCGGCTCGTGTTGCGGACGACGCCGATCAGGGTCACCGCGATCAGCGCGAACACCAGCGCACCGAGCGCAAACGGGGCGCCCACGATGTAGGCCAGCACAACGCCGGGCAGCACGGCGTGGGAGACGGCGTCGCCCATCAGGGACCAGCCGATCAGCACCAGCCAGCAGCTGAGGACTGCGCAGACGACGGCCGCGAGCGCGGTGGTGATGATGGCGCGGACCATAAAGTCGTAGCTGAGCGGTTCAAGCAGGATGTCGAGGAATTCCATGGGTCAGCCCCTGCTCTCGGTGGTGGCCGGATGGACGACGGCGGCGGGGTGGGCAGGTTCCGGGAGGTCGCGGTTCAGCACGTCCAGGCCGAACGCCATGGCCAGGTTTTCCGGCTGCAGCACCTGCTCAGGGGCGCCATGCATCAGGACCCGACGCATGAGGAGCACGGCTTCGTCGCAGAGTCCGGGGAGCGCGTGCAGGTCGTGGGTGGAGATCAGGATGGTGCAGCCGTCGGAGGCGAGCTCGCGCAGCAGCCGGGTGATGGTGGCCTCGGAGCGCTTGTCCACGCCGGCGAACGGCTCGTCCAGGAGCATCATGGTGGCGCCCTGGGCGATGCCGCGGGCCACAAAAGCACGCTTCTTCTGCCCGCCGGACAGTTGCCCGATCTGCCGCTCCGCGTATTCGCCCAGTTCCACGCGGTCCAGCGCCTGGTCGACGGCGGAACGGTCGGCTTTGGAGGGGCGCCGGGTGAAGCCCTGGTGCCCGTAGCGTCCCATCATCACAACATCGCGGACGGACAGCGGGAACTGCCAGTCCACATCCTCACTCTGCGGCACGTAGCCGATCCCGCCCTCCTTGCGCGCCTTGGCAGGTGACCGTCCGCCGATCAGTACGCGGCCGGCGTCGGGCTTGATCATTCCCATGATCACCTTGAAGAGGGTGGACTTCCCGGACCCGTTCATGCCTATCAGGCCGCAGATCCGGGCGGCGTCCACGGTGACGGAGGCGGAATCGAGCGCCAGGACCTCGCCGTAGTGGACGGTGACGTTTTCAACGAGGATGGCCGGGGTGCTCATGATTTCGCTCCTGGGGAGGCGGTGGACGTGCCGGCCAGCGCCTTGGTGATGAGCTCGGCGTCGTGCCTGATCAGGTCCAGGTAGGTGGGTACGGGACCGTCAGCTTCGGACAGCGAATCCACGTAAAGTGTGCCGCCGAACTTGGCTCCGGTGGCGCCCACCACCTGCTGCATGGGGGCATCGGACACCGTGGATTCACAGAAAACGGCCGGGACCTGGTTGGCCTTGACGTACTCGATGGCGCGGGTGATCTGCTGCGGCGTGGCCTGCTGTTCGGCGTTGACCGCCCAGATGTAGACCTCTTTGAGCCCTGCGTCGCGGGCAAGGTAGGAGAAGGCGCCTTCGCAGGTCACCAGGGCACGCTGGCTCTCCGGGAGGCCGGCGAGGCTTGCTTTCATCTCGTCCTGCACGCCCTGCAGTTTGGCCTTGTAGGCGTCACCGTTGGCCTTGAATACTGCAGCGTTCTCAGGATCAAGCTCACCGAAAGCCTTCACCATGTTGTCCACGTAGATCTGTACGTTTACCGGCGACATCCACGCATGCGGGTTCGGCTTGCCCTGGTAGGAGTCCTCGCCGATGGACACGACCTCCACACCGTCACTGACCACCACGTGCGGCACATCCAGGCCCTCCACGAACTGCCCGAACCAGGCCTCGAGGTTCAGCCCGTTGTCCAGGATGAGGTCCGCCTTCGCTGCCTTGCGGATGTCGCCGGGGGTGGGTTCGTAGCCATGGATCTCCGCACCCGCCTTGGTGATGGACTCAACGGTGAGCTTGTCCCCCGCAACGTTCCGGGCGACGTCGGCCAGTACCGTGAATGTGGTCAGGACCACGGGCTTGTCACTGTCACTCGTGCCAGACGCATTACCCCCGCAGGCGGTCAGGGAGAGGGACAACAGCACGACGGCGGCGGCGCCGGCAGCGCGGAACTTCGCCGCTCGCAGGGCGAGGGTTCGGGCGGCTACTTTGGCGCGCCGAAACAAAAAGTTAGGCATGCCGAATATTCTACGGGATGCTGTTCTGGCCCCGCAATGTGACGCCAACCCTCCCCAGCCTTAGGCTGAAGACATGGCCACCACACACCGGAAACCACCCGCGCCGCAGCCCGACCTGTACCGGTTTTCCAGCCTTGATCTCACCACCGTCGGCCTCTACGTGGCCGTGGCCGGACTCTTCGCCGTCGCCGGGGAACTGCTGGCCCCGTTCATCCGCCAGCTTGCCCCCAGTCCGGCCGCGGCCTCGTATGCCGTGAACCTCATCTTTTATGGCTCCATCGGGATCCTGGCCCTGGCCGCCGCCCGTCGGGTGGTAGCCCGGGACCTGCGCGTTCTGGCCACCCGTCCGTGGTTCACCGTGCTGATGGTGCCCGCCGCGATGGTGGCCATGATGATCCTCACGGCCGTTTTGGTAGCGGCCGGCGGCGGAGTGGAGACGTCGGCAAACCAGGCCGGGCTGCAGGCACTGATGCAGCAGGTGCCCGCCTGGCTGATGGTGCCTGTCCTGGTGGTGGTGGGCCCGTTTGTGGAGGAGTACATCTTCAGGCACCTGCTGATCGGCAAGCTCAGCCGCCGGCTCAACATCTGGCTCTGCTGCGCCCTGTCTGTGGTCCTCTTTGCCGGCATCCACATCGCGGGCCAGGAAGCCATCACCCTCAGTGCATTGCTCCCCTATCTGGCCATGGGCGCCACGCTGGTCTTTGTCTACGTATGGACCGGGAAGAACGTGATGTTCTCCTACTTTGTGCACGCGGCCAAGAACCTGCTGGCGGTCATCTTCATCTATGCCATCCCGCCCGAACTCTTTGAGCAGCTACAGCAGGTCCAGCCCTAACCCAACCAACGCGGGGTCAGATCACGCCCATTAAACGCTCCTGGAGGGGCGTTAAGTGACCCCGCGTTGCTTCAGCTGAGCCGATTACTAGACTTGTCCGGTGAGCAACCAACTTCCCGCCAAGGTGTCCGATGTCTTTGACCCCACCCGCTGGCGCACCGTGTCCGGCTTCGATGACTTCCAGGACATGACGTACCACCGGCAGGTTGAGCGTGTTTCGACGGGCTCAACAACCGGAACGGAAACCAGGGACCTGCCCACCGTCCGGATCGCCTTCAACCGCCCGGAAGTCCGCAACGCCTTCCGCCCCGGCACCGTGGACGAGCTCTACCGCGCGATGGACCACGCCCGCATGACCCCTGACGTCGCCACGGTCCTGCTCACCGGCAACGGCCCCTCCCCCAAGGACGGCGGCCACAGCTTCTGCTCCGGCGGGGACCAGCGCATCCGCGGCCGCGACGGGTACCGCTATGCCGACGGCGAGACCCAGGAAACCATCGACCCCGCCCGCGCCGGACGGCTCCACATCCTCGAGGTCCAGCGGCTCATGCGGACCATGCCCAAGGTGGTCATCGCCGTCGTGAACGGCTGGGCTGCCGGCGGCGGGCACTCCCTGCACGTGGTCTCGGACCTCACCATCGCCTCCCGCCAGTACGGCAAGTTCAAGCAGACGGACGCCACCGTGGGAAGTTTCGACGCCGGGTACGGCTCGGCGCTGCTGGCCCGCCAGATCGGCCAGAAGTCCGCCCGTGAGATCTTCTTCCTGGCCCGCGAGTACTCCGCGGACGACATGGTCCGCATGGGCGCCGTGAACGAGGCCGTGGACCACGAGCGCCTCGAAGAGGTGGCCCTGGAATATGCCGCGGACATCGCCCGGCAGTCACCGCAGGCCATCCGTATGCTGAAATTCGCCTTCAACCTTGCCGACGACGGCCTGGCCGGCCAGCAGGTCTTCGCCGGCGAAGCCACCCGCCTGGCCTACATGACGGACGAGGCGGTGGAAGGAAAGGAAGCCTTCCTGGAGAAACGCGACCCGGACTGGTCCCGCTTCCCGCACTACTTCTAGGCACCACGTCTAGGCACAAACTTCCAAGCCGGCCGGCCCCAGGCCACGGCTGACTTCAAAGGCAGGACGGCACATGAATCTCGGAACCCAGACCATCGGTCCCACGGACATCGACCCGGTGCTCAAAGCCCTGGCCGCCGCCCTCCACGGTGAGGGACCCGCCGTCGAACTTTCCATGGGCCCCGACGGCGAACTGGTGGTGGGACACACCGAGACGCCCGGCTGCGATGACGCCGTGGCGGTGGTCCGCACGTCCGGCTCGACGGGCGCGCCGAAGGCCACCATCCTGACCGTCGAGGCGCTGGCGGCCTCATCCATGGCCACCGCCCTGGCGCTGAAGGGCGAGGGCCAGTGGCTCCTGGCGCTGCCGGTGCAGTACGTGGCAGGCGTGCAGGTCCTGGTGCGGTCACTGTTCGCCGGCACCCGGCCCTGGGTCATGGACATGTCCGGCGGCTTCACCCCCGAGGCCTTCACGGCCGGCGCCCTGGAGCTGACCGACAAGTTCCGCTTCACCTCGCTGGTGCCCACTCAGCTCCAACGCCTCCTGGACTCGCCATCGCCGGAGACCCTGGCCGTCCTGCGCCGCTTCAACGGCATCCTGCTGGGCGGCGCACCGGCGTCGGCCGGGCTGCTGGACGCAGCCCGCGAGGCCGGCGTCAGGGTGGTCACCACGTACGGGTCCGCGGAAACCTGCGGCGGCTGCGTGTACGACGGCGTGCCGCTGGAAGGCGTCCAGGTCCGGGTGGCCGAGGACGGCCGCATCCTGCTCGGCGGCGACACAGTGGCCGCCGGGTACGTGGATGCGCCCGAAGCGACGGACACGTTCTTCGAGGAGGACGGCGTCCGCTGGTACCGCACCAATGACCTCGGCACGCTGGACGCGGACGGCCGGCTCACCGTGCTGGGCCGCGCCGACGATGTCATCATCACCGGCGGGGTCAAGGTCTCCGCCGCGCATGTGCAGGAAGAGCTGGAAAAGTCCGACGGCGTCGCGGCGGCTTTTGTGGCGGGCGTCCCGTCCACGGAATGGGGCCAGGCCGTGGCCGCCTTTGTTGCGCTCGACCGCAGTGGCTCCGGCGCCGGTGCCACGGGCACCCCTAGCGGGGATCACGCCGTCGTACTCAAAGAGGAATGGCACCGGCGGCTGGGCCTCCTGGCACCGAAAACCGTGCTGGCCGGCCCCGAGCTGCTGATGCTTCCCAACGGCAAGCCGGACCGCCTGGCGATGATCGACCGGCTCAACGCGCTGCATCAGGGAAAGTAGAGTAGAGCTGCACCGGCGGCCCGTTCGCGGCCGCCACCACCGTTTCACCGTTCTCCCGACCCAACAGAGGTACTGACCGTGGCCACAGCCGCACAATGGATCCAAGGCGCCCGCCTCCGCACTTTGCCGGCCGCCATCGCCCCGGTACTGATCGGCACCGCCGCGGCCTACGAGCTGGATTCGTTCCGCCCCGTTAATGCCGTGCTGGCCGCCCTGGTGGCGCTGCTGCTGCAGATCGGCGTGAACTACGCCAATGATTATTCGGACGGAATCCGCGGCACCGACGAGGACAGGGTGGGGCCGCTGCGGCTGGTCGGATCCGGGACGGCCCGCCCGGAGCACGTCAAATATGCGGCCTTCGGAACGTTCGCGCTGGCCATGATGTTGGGCCTGGTCCTGGTAATCATCACCCAGAGCTGGTGGCTGATCCTGGTGGGTATCGGCTGCGTCATGGCCGCCTGGGGCTATACCGGCGGCAAGAACCCCTATGGCTACTTGGGCCTGGGCGACGTTTTTGTGTTTGTCTTCTTCGGCCTGGTGGCAACCCTCGGTACCACCTACACCCAGGCCGGCCAGGTCAGTCTGCCTTCCGTGGTCGGTGCGATCGGCACCGGCCTGATCGCCTCTGCCCTGCTGATGGCCAACAACGTCCGCGACATCCCCACCGACATCCAGGCAGGCAAAAAGACCCTGGCCGTGCGCCTGGGTGACAAGCACGCCCGCGAAAGCTACGTGCTGATGCTGGCCGTGGCCATCCTCCTGGTGGTCATCCTGGCTCCCGGACGGCCGTGGATGCTGATTGTGCTGCTGCTCATCCCGGCCTGCCTGATGCCCGCCTGGCTGATGATCAACGGCCGCAAGCGCAAGAGCCTCATCCCCGTGCTGCAGCAGACCGGCCTGATCAACCTGGGCTACAGCCTGCTGTTCTCACTGGGACTGGTGCTCAGCCACGGATTCTAAGCCGACTCCAGGCCGGGCTAGGCCTCGGGGGCCTTCGTTTCGGAGGCCTTCGGCCCGCTGTTCCGGATGGTGATGTCCGGGTTGGCGTCCAGGAGGCTGTCCTCGGCTTCGGCGTCGGCCACCTCGCTTTCACTGCGCAGCGGCTTGGCCTTGCCGGAGAGCCGGCCGTGAATGGCCGCGGCGGCGGCGTCGCGCTGTTTCTGGAAGAAAAGGTAGCTGACCGCAAACGCGATCAGCGCTGCGCAGATGACTGACAGCACCGCCCCCAGCTTCAGGAACATAAAGAGCACAAAGAGCGGCGCAAACAGCGCCAGCCGGATCAGGGAGTATTTGAGAAAAGCCACGTTTCAAGTTTAGCCGCCCTGCCTGAACGCCCCCCGCCTGCGGACGATAGACTTAATGGCATGCTCTTCCGTGTGGTTCTCGCCGTTGCCGTTCTCGTCATCTTTGTGTATGGCCTGGTGGATGTGATCCGCACTGACGGCCGCCTCACCCGCGGGATCTCCAAGCCTGCCTGGATCGTGGTGATGATCGTCCTTCCGGTGCTCGGCGCCATCCTGTGGCTGCTGATCGGCCGTCCGCGCGACTCCGCACCGGTCCGCCAACCACGCAGCCACCCCACCGCGCCGGATGATGATCCCGATTTCCTCCGCAATTTGGAAATGCGCCGCCGCAACCAGGCCGAGGCTGCCCGCCTCAAGAAGCTCAAGGATGATCTTGAGGCCAAGGCCAAGGCCGACGGCGATGCCAGCACGGGAGACGCGGACACCCACGATACCGGCGACATAAAGTAACAAAACAATGGCCCAGCATCCTGACGGAGATTCCCAACGGCCTGCTGCACCCGACAGGGCTGCCACACCTCCTCCGCCGCGGCCCGGGCTGTCCTACGCCGCTCCTGCGCCCATTGTGGTTGTTCCGCCGACACCGCGGAGCGTCCGCCTGGCGCGGTCAGCCTGGCTGCTCAGCTTCGTCGCCGGCCTCGCCGTTCTCATCGGCTCCTTCCTCACCCGCACCCCCCACCTGGAACGCCTCCGCACAGTAGTGGAGGAAATGGCCCCAGGCGGTGATGCCAACGCGGTGACCACGTCGGCAGCCATAGTTTTCTGGGGCAGCCTCAGCGGGTTGCTTCTTGTGACCCTGCTTCAGGCGGCCATGCTGGCGGTTGTCTCTGCGCGCCACGGCTGGGCCCGCTGGCTGATGATTCTCCTGCTGGCCGGCCAGATCCTGGTCATGGCAGTGGCTTCCGCATTCCTGGTGCCGGAGGGCGACGCAGGCCGTAACGTCGTTCTCCTGTGGGGATCCCAACTGCTCCTGGCCTTCGTCGGCCTCGTGGCACTGTTTATGCCGCCGGCCGGCAGGTGGCTCAAAGCGAAACGGAATGGGCCGTAACAGCACAGCCGTCAGGCGCCCTGCCGCTGGAGGGCGGCGAACTCCGCCAGAACCCCCTCGCAGCTGCGCACCACTATGCGGCATGCATCCAGCCCTGAACGGTCCATCAAGGGGCTCTCGGCCACCAGCCGCCAACGGTGAAGGACCTGTCTGGCCACTCCCATGATCTCCTCCGGCGATACTTCCGGCTCCATTCCCAACCGAAGGTGCGCCGCCGTGCCAGCACCGCCGATGAGCCTCTCTGCTTCCTCCGCCAGATTTTCGTTCAGACCTGTTCCTGCGGTACGCAGCGTGGCCAGCAGGCGCAGTTCGCGGAACTCATGGGCGTTGACCTGGAGCCGTTCCAGGGCCGCTGCGAGGTGCCCGGAGCCTTCCCGCGGTGTAGTTCGGAGCAGGGTTTCCACGCCGACCAAGGCGGTGCGGGCCTTCAGGGCGTCGGCGCGGGCGTGGAACTGGCCGGTCACCATGGCCAATAACGGGTCCAGCCCGCTGCGTCGGGCAAGCTCATGCGCCAGCGGCGTCGGGTCCGTGAATCCGGCCCTGATCAGGACCACTCCCAGCCGGATCCCGAACAGCCCGAAACGCTCCAGCAGCGATGCCCGCGCGTCGGCACCAAGGCCTTCCGGGACACTGGCCCGCAGGAACCTGTCCGCGGAGAGCAGCAGCCGTTCCCGGTCCGACCTGTCCATGGCGGCGAGAAGGGCCAGCGACTCGTAGTCTGACTGGCGCATGCTCCGGGCGCTTTGGGCCAGCAGACCGGCCACCGGGACCACCCCCAATGCCAGCTTTCGCAGGCTGGGGTCCCGGCGGTACCGCTCTGCGATCTCCCCCGCGGAAATCAGGGAATCAATCCGACCCGCGCCGATCTCGTCGGCCCTGGACAACACGGCCAAGGCGTTAACGGTCCCCGACCGTCCTGTCTCGGTGTCCCTGAACGACTCCAGGAACCGGATATCGGAGGCGTGCATGTGGCGCATGAGGTAGAGGACAGCATCGGCCTCTGACGGCGCGTCGGCCGGTGTGAGGAAACTGACGGACCTGGCGGAGACGCCCTCGGACAGCGAGGCAATTCCCGGGGTATCGATAAGCGTGACCTCCCGCAGGCTCTCCGCCGGCCATTCCACTACCAGCCGTTCCACGTCATCCGGCCGGTCCTGGCCAAGAACGAAAACCAGCCGCCCGTTCTCCCGCTTGAGCGGCAGCGTGCGAGGTTCACCGGCCACCGGATGGAGAGTGATCCGCGGCGTGTGGTTGTAGCGGTACCAGGTGACGATCCGAGTGCATTCACCGGTGTCGGTCGGAGCGATCTCTTCGCCGATGATGGCGTTGAGCAGGGTTGATTTTCCCGCCTTCACCATGCCCGCAACGGCGATCCGGAGGGGTTCGGCCAGCCTAACGGCGTAGCTTTCCAGGGCCGCCGCAGCCGCAGGATCATCATGGTAGACGGCCAGGGCATCCTCGATCAGGTCCGACACCCCCGCGATCGTTGATTCCCTCATTCGGCCGCCGCCACGGGTGGGCGACGGGGCGTGGAACCGGCACCGTGCGCAGGAGTGGCACCCGGTTCCGTGACCGCCGCACTCTCAGCGGCCTGTCGGAGGGTGTCCACGCGATTGAGCCCTGCCTTGATATCCCGGATGCGCATCTCTTTTTCGAGGTTGTATGTGGTGGCTGCCTTTTGCGCGGCCGCCACGGAATCCGAGAGTGACCGGTGGTGCTCTTCGGCAATTTCGGTGAAGTGGTCACGGGTGGATCGCTGGACCAGCCGGAGCCGGTCCTTAAGTTGCTTCCCAACTTGGAACACCACATCGTCCACCTGTCGGCGGACCAGTGCCTTGGCCTCCGCCTGCCGGCGCTTGAGCCTGCCTTCCTTGTCCTCCCGGTAGGCTTTACGCCCCAGGAGGAGGCCGGCACCGACGGACAGTGGATTGATCAGGGCCATACCGAAGATGCCTGTCAACAGGCCGAACATCAGCACGCCGCCGTAAGAACCCCGCATGCCGATGAGGACTTTTTGCATCGGGTTGATCCGCCCGTCATCCAGGCCGGGCATGTCGTCCACCGGGTCCAGGGCGTCCCCTGTGTCGGATACACGAAGGACCGGAAGAGCCACCTCATCCTCGGAGAAGTGTTCAGCCACCAGGGCTGCCAGCCATACGGCCCGCTCGCTGGTCCACACAAACGTGTCGGAAATCGCGGCCGCAGTGCACTCTTCGAGCCATGCCGTGAACGCAGTCCACGTAGGGCCTGGATCCCCCTGGTCTATGGCCGTCTCGGCGTCTCGTTGGATCCGCCGCAGGCGGTCCCGCAGGTCGTACTCCATGTCTGCAATCAGATCGCCGATGCCGTCGTTGAGTGTGATCTGCCAGCGGGCAGAACGTTTGCGGAGATCGTCGGCTTCCAGCTTCGCCGATTCAAGGCCTGCGATCATCGCGGGCGTCCCCTCAGGGTCCTCCAGCGCAGCCAATTCCGACTGCAGGGAAAGCCGAAGATTGTCCGTGACGGAGAGCAGATCCTGGCTCACCGAGCGCCGCTGGATCCGTTGGGACTTACCCACGATTTCATTCCGAAGATGGACGATCAGGTCAGGGAAGCCCGATTCGTTGTTTAGTTCCCCGTCCTGGAGCCGCATGGCTTCCAGCCGAAGATCCGAGGACACGGGGATCAGCGGGATCTCTGGCGAGACCTGGGAGAGGTGTCCGCGGTCCAGTTCAGCCACCCGGCGCCATTCCGCATACAGGTCCGTCTTAGACAGGACTCCCACCACGCTCGGGGTGATCCGCATGGCCTGGCGCAGGAACCTGATCTCCGGCTCGGTGTATTCCTGGGAGGCATCCGAAACGAGCAGCATGGCGTCGGCCGTTGGCAACGCCGTCAGGGTGGAAAGTGTATGGGTGGACCCCAGACCGCCGACGCCTGGCGAATCAACAAGGGTCAGGCCACCGGCCAGGACTTTCCGGGGCAGGAACACTTCCGCGGCCACCAATTTCTTGGCGTTGCCTGGATTACCGCGTTCGGAAACGTAGGCGGCCAGGTCAGCGATGTTGATGGGCTGGCGGTCGAGTTCCGCTTCTTCGCCGGGCTCAGCGCCTGCGCGAGGCAATAGGACAGATGCCGACGCCGGCTCACCGTGCCGGACGATGGTTGGCACCGACGTGGCAATGTCGTCGTCGACGGGGCAGACCGGTGCGTTGAGCAGGGCGTTGATGAGCTTGCTTTTGCCTTGCTTGAATTCGCCCACCACAATTACTCGGATGCTGGGATCCTTCAGCCGCCGCAGGGTCTGGTCCAGACGCTTCCGCAAATCCGCGCGGTCTCCCTCGCTGACGATTTCGATGCCCTGTTCCACCAGTTTGACCAGTTGCACCGAGGTCGCCGACGCTGACGATCCCGCCGGTTCTGAGGAGTCTGCCATCGTTGCCAGAAGCCCCGGTCGCTGCGTTTGAACCACTGCCGGTTCCTTTGGTCAGGTCCCGTAACGGGACGTTGCTTTGGGCCGGGAAACGCCCGGCAGGAGATTGGACTCCCGCCGGGCACTGCCTCGATACCCGGGGCTTGATTAGAGGGTGATGTCGTCACCTGCCTCGAGATGCGTATTACCGACGTCCTCGACCTCAATGTTGGTGTAAGTGGAGCTGTCCTCGATGTTGCCGGAGCCCGAGTTGTCTTGGAACGAGTCCTCGATTTCCACGTCCACGTTGGTGTAGGTGGAGTTGTCGGAGTTGTCGGTGAGTTCAACAGAGTTGTCGGAGTTGTCGGTGAGTTCAACAGAGTTGTCGGAGTTGTCCGTCAGCACAACGGAGTTGTCGTTGAAGGAATCCTCGATGTTCGTGTCGGTTTGTTCAGAGTTGTCGACACGGTTGTCCGAGTTGTCGTTGAAGGAATCCTCGATGTCGACGTCAAGGTCGGTGTTGAAAGAATCCTCTATGTCCGTATGGGTGTTGCCGACGCTGGCGTCACGGCCGGCGTTGACCGAGCTGTCCGTCGAGCTGTCGTTCGAATTGTCCGTGTTGTAGGAGTCCTGAATGTTGTTGGAGTCCCTCATGTCGACGTCATCGCCGGCAGCCACCGCACGGTCACCGGAGGCGACAACAGCATGATTGTCGAACCACTGCGTGACGTCGCCGTTGGCCCAGATGTTCTGGTTGACGGACTGGTCAGTGATGGTGTCCCGATCATCCACCGTTGAGGTGTACGAGTAGTTGTTTACCACATTCTGCAACTGCTGGACAGCGTGGGCGTGGTCATCGTGGCCATGGCCGGCCGGAGGCGGGGTGACCGCAACAGCGCCGCCGCTGCCAGCGCCACCCCCGCCGGTTGCGGCGCCGTTGCCGCCGGTGCTGTAGGACCGGTCGAAAGACCCATGGACCGTAATGGGCGCGTAGTCCAGGACAACCGGCAATGCTGCGTCAACATCCGCGGAGCAAACGCCTCCAAGGCCGGCGCTTTCCAGGGCCCGCTCGGGATCGTCCAGGAATTTCTGTGCCGCCTGCTGATTTCCGAAAAGGCTCATCAGGAACAGGACGAGGTCGTTTGCAAGTGTAGGCATGTGGTGGTCCTCAAATCTTCTCTGAGTTGTGGGTGGCCCAGCGACATTGCTGGGTTTGAGTCAAACGTACGGTTCGGTCCTCGGAGCGGCATCGGGTCGGTTCCCTCTACCGGCGGGCGCCCTGCTGGGGGTCCGCCGACCGTCCTGTTAGGGGTACTAGGGGATCACTCCCTTTGGGGTTTTCGGATCCCAGGGCAAGCCGCAGCCGGACCAGCAGATCGGAGCGGTTTTCAGCGCCCAGGCGACGGCGCATCCGGGCAATATGATGCTCAGCGGTCCTCGGAGAAATGTAGATCGCTTCCCCGATTTCCCGGTATGTTTTTCCTTCCAACACCAGCCTCGCCACGTCTTTTTCCCGTTCACTCAGCATCGAGCCGTCCGGCTGGGCGCTGCTGTTGCCCTGGTCCGCGGCAGCCGCGCTGGTTGCTTCGGATTGCCTGGCCGTGTTCGCTCCGGCTGCGCTCCCTTGCGGATGAAGGTCCCGGGCGCAGGACAGCAGGCGCACCATGTCCTTGCGCTCACTTGCGCGGGCGGCGGCGTGGCCAGCGAGCCGTGCACCTTCCCAGGGCATCCCGACGGCGTTGAGTCCACGGGCGGCCGCCTCAACGTCCGCTGCCCGGACCTTACCGGCAAGGACCGACACCCAAACTTTGCCGGCCGCTGCCAGTACGGACGCGAGGTGGCTGTGGTCCGCCGCCCGTGCCAGCGCCGCTGCATGGGGGGCCAGGTCGGCCGGACTGTCACTCAGCAATGCTGCCTGCACTGCGGCCCAATGCATGGGCACGGCCCATAACGGCGGCTCCCCAAGGTCCTGCAGAAGCTTCCACGCCCCGTCAAGGTACAGCGAGATCCGCCGCGTCTCCCGCAGCCGGGCGGCCGTGATCATCAGCTCCCCCCACGGCAGGAGGCTGTAAAGGTCAACCGATGTGTGCAGCATGGCTTCCCGTGCCCGTTCCCACGCCAGGAGCAGGTCGTGAACTTCGCCGCTGCGGCGTGCCAGGCCGACTTCCAACGCGGCACAAAGGAATTCGTCACGGGGAACCAACGGCCAGTGGTTGGCCTTGCAGGCCTCGTTGATGGCCAGCCGCGCATCGTCCGGGTTGTCCTGCTGCATTGCGCACCATGCTTGGATCAGGAACAGACGTGGCTTCGCGGCGTCGCCACCCTGGACGGCAGTTGTGGCCGCCCGCACGATGGTTTCCGCCAGATAGGGCTCGCCGCTGTGCAATGCCACCAACGCAGCCAGGGCACCGGGAGTGTCCGGCACCGGGACTGCCGCCCCTGACGCGTTCATCATGTCGGATGCGTGGATCAGGATCGGAAGGACCTGATGTGGATCCATCGCCAGCGACGCAAGGATGCCCTGGCCCGTTTGTGCCTGGGCGACGGCCAGGAGAGTTGGCGATTCCGGAACGGAGCCGGCCGGAAACATCGTTTCGGCCCCGGCCCGATTGCCGCAGCCGATCATGGCCACGGCGGCGGATGGCGCAGACGGCCCTACCCGTTCCGGACCCAGCCAGGTGTAAACGTCCGCGCAGCGGGCCAGCAACCCCCGCTGCGCCCATACGGCGGCCGCAACATCCACGCCGAGACGGAGGTCCGGCGGGTCAGCGCACACGAGCAGCACATCGACGATCCGTCCGGCGGAATCCAGATCGCCCGTGGCCGAAGCAGCCAGGGCCCGGCGGGACGCGGTGCCCAGCTCATCGGCACCCGCCAGCAGGGCCTCCTCATACAACTGGGCGGCCAGGCCCGGATCACGTTCCAGTGCCCTGTCCCCTGCTTTTTCGAGTTCCGCCGCCACGCGATGGTCAGCAAGCCCGCTGCGTGCCAGTTCACGGGCAAGGTCGCCCAATGGAAGACCATCCTCAACGAAGCACCCCACCAGTTCGCGCTGGAGCGCATGGATGCGGGGCGTCGACGTGGTGTTCAGGAGCGCATGCCGGGCGGTGCCCGCCACGGCTCCGTCGGACTGGAGAAACCCTGATAATTCCGCCCGTGCCACCAGGGAGTCGAGGCCGTCCGCGCCATCACCGGCCACCTTGCGCAGGAGTTCCCGCGGCAAGGGCCCGGGAATGGTGAAGCCCACCGACAGGGCCAGCAGGAGTTCGCGGACAGCGGCATTCGCACCGCGAAGCTGCTGGGCGACGAGCTGAGGGCCTCCGGTTGCGGACGGCTCCGGTTCTGCCACGGCATGGGGCGTGACGTGCGGCTGCCCGGTCACCATGGGTCAGGCCGCCGGCTCTGTCACGGTAGGTGCCGAGGCTGGCGGTTCGGTGGTCGGCTCGGGCGCTGGCAGTGTGGTCGGATCGGGCTCGACGCTCGGCTCCTGCGTCGTGGACGGATCCCTCGTCGCCAGCGGATCTGTTGTTGTGGGCGGATCTGTTGTCGGGTCCGCAGTTGGATCCGTCGTCGTAGGCGGAGGGATCGTTGGGTCCGTCGTTGTAGACGGAGGGATCGTCGGGTCTGTCGTCGTAGGCGGAGGCATCGCAGGCGCGTTCGTTGTGGGCCCCGTTGTTGGTGCCCCGGCCGTCGTTCCGGCCGCGGCCAATCCGGTGGGACCGCTCGTCGCCCCCGCGCCGGAGGTGGAACCCGGGGCCGCACCACCTGCCGCCGGTGACGCCGGCGGCTGGCTGGTGGGCGACGCCGCAGCTTCTATCCCCGCCCCGCTGGCGGGTGCCGTGGGCTTTTTCGAACTGGCGTCAATGCCCACGCTCGGTTTCTGGGCGGCGCCGGCTTTACCAGCAGCGGCTCCCGCACCGCCGCCGGCCGCGCCTCCGGGCGTTGACCGGTTATCCGTGCCACCCGCCGCGTCAGCCTTGGCAGCCCCTGCGGCCTGCGGAGCCAACATCGCTGTGAGGCTTTCCAGCCCGCCAGGACTTTGGGCCGCGGTGGCGCTGAGCGCTGTAAGCAACGCCGCCGCAGCGGCCACCGCAGTCAGCCGAGCCGCGGGCCGCGAACTGTGCGCTCCCATGTGTGCCCGAGGCGCGTGTGCACCCACGTGTCTCGTGGCTCCGGCACCCGTTCCAGCGCCAGCTGTGCCGCCGATGGAGCCCACAGCGGCTCCCGGCTTCCGGGACCAGCTGGCCGGACGGCGCGCATCACGCGCCGCGGCCTGCATGGCGCCGTCCGGCCGTGCGGTGACATCCGCCTTCGCAGTCAACTCCGGCTGCGCGCGAAGGGCAGCTATGGCGGCGCCGAGGCAGATGGCTGATTTGGGATCGGCGTCCACGGCGATTGGCCGGTCCAGCTCTTCAGAAATCAGCTGTGCCACCAGCGGAATTCGCGACGAGCCTCCGATCAGCAGCACGGCAGACAGGTCCTCCGGGGTGAGCCCAAGGTCCTGCAGGTGACGCCCAAGGGCATCCAGCGTCTCCCGGATCAGCTCACTGATCATTGCCTCAAACTCGGCACGGACCAGCCGTACCTGCTGCTGGATCCCCGGAAGCAGGACCGGGATGCTGGCCTCGCTGTCGGCGGATAACGCCTCTTTGGCCTCCACACATTCCCGCCGCAGCCGTGCCAAGGCCGCAAGGGCGCCGGGCTCCGCAGGGTCAAGGCCGGCAAGTCCCTGCCCGGCGTGTGCGGCTACGTGCTGCATGACGGATGCGTCGAAATCGGCCCCGCCCAGGCCCTCGATCCCCACCGGACGGCCCAGGAGCTCGAACTGGCCGGAATCGGCTTTTCTCAGGACTGCGGTATCGAAAGTTCCGCCACCGAGGTCGTAGACGGCGATGGTGCTGCCGTCCTCCACCCGCACTTGGGCGGCATAGTGCAGCGCTGCAGCTTCCGGCTCGCTGACCAGCATGACGTGCTCCAGGCCCTTTGCGGCCAAGGCAGCAAGAATAAGCTGCGTCCGGTGTGCCCCCCACGAGGCAGGGTGAGAGAGGATAATGGCCGACGGCGGTGCGCCCTCGCGCTCTTCAGCGCGGTCTGCGACCCAGCGCGCCATAGTGGCAAAAACGTCTTGGGCGGGAAGCTGCAGGGTGCCCACCGCGATTGGCACCTCATCGCCCACCCGGCGTTTGAACTCACGCACCACCCGTTCAGGGAAATCAAGGCCGCGTCGTTCGGCTGCCTCGCCCACCAGAACGGGGCCTCCCTCCGGGTAGTAGACCACAGAGGGCACCGCATTTCCGCGAAGCCCCAGCGGGAGGGTCTCCGGAACACACGGGGCATTCTGGTCAAGCCGAAGGAGGGCAGCAGCTGTGAAACTGGTCCCTACGTCTATGGCGAGAACGTAAGTCATGGGTACCTCTGAAAACGCAGCGAGCTGTCCGCGAGCTTCATCACAGACGCGCTGCAACCAAGGTAGCATCACAGCCTGCCCGGAAACACCCTTATTCGTACATCGATTGGTGTATTAGGGCCGCGCTGGGGCGGTTCGCCGGAGAAACGCCTGTTCAGAGTCCCGAGTAGGAATGCAGGCCATTAAAGAACTGGTTCACGATGGTGAAATTGAAGACAACGCACAGGTATCCGACGATCGACAGCCAGGCTGCACGGGTGCCGGTCCAGCCACGCGTGGCGCGCGCGTGGAGGTAGCCGGCATAAACCACCCAGATCACAAAGGTCCAGACTTCCTTGGTGTCCCAGCCCCAGAACCGGCCCCACGCTTTTTCGGCCCAGATGGCACCGAACATCAAGGTGAACGTCCAGCCAATGAAGGCGATGGCATTGATCCGGTAGGACAGGTTTTCCAGGCTCAGCGCCGAGGGAACCAGACGCATAAAACCCAGCTTGTCCGCACCGCCGGCAGCCACCGTCTTTTGCCGGTGAGACTGCACCAGCTGCAGGGCTGACATGGCAAATGTGAGGGTGAAGAGCGCGGAGGAGAGCACGGCGATGGAGACATGGATGATCAGCCAGTAGCTCTGCAGCGCCGGAACCAGGTGGCCCACCGGAGTCCAGTAGGCCACCGAGGCGGCCACCAGCATGATGATGGCCAGGCCCACCACAAACGTGCCGAGGAACCGCAGGTCACGGCGGATCAGCACCAGCAGGAAAACAGCCACAGCCACAAAAGCGCCCGTGGTCAGGAACTCGTACATGTTTCCCCACGGCACGCGGCCGGACCCGATGGCACGAGTGAGAACGCCGGCGGCGTGGATCAGGACGCCGAGAATGGTGAGGGCAACGGCGACCCGCGCCGGAACGCGCCGTTCGGCCGCGTAGCGCATATCGGCGTCGGCGGTTTGCCCGGCCCCGGAAGCGTCGCCGCCCCGCTTGGCGACGGACGACGACGGGCGCTCGGCCCGTCCCACGGGTCCGGCCAGGTGCGAGTCCACCCTGTCCACTGCCACACTGTCCGCTACCGCGGCTGAGCCAGCCGACGCTCCAACAGACGCACCGGCGCCAGCCATCGCGGGGACCCTGGCCCCGGCAGCCTCGGCCGCTTTCAGGTCAATGGCGCGCAGCGCTTTGCTGCTCTTCGCGAGGTCCCAGGCGAAGGCGATGAAGGCCACGGTGTAGGTGCCGGCGGCGAGCAGCATAAACAGCTCGCTGTACTGGCCCATGGTTTCGTTGATGGCGAACGGCATTACTGGTCCTTTTTCGGCCCGTTGGGGCCAGCTGGGGAGGTGAGCGGGACTGCGCCATTATCGCCCTGGCGGCTGGGAGTTTGCTGGGTGACGCTGGAATCAGCGTGGGAATCGGGATCCTCGAGCTGCCACTCTTCAGACAGCAGCTTCCGGATGACAGCCGCCTCCGCGGCGAGCCGGTGGTCCTCACCGCGGGCAAGCAGGCCATACTCCACCATGGTCCGGCCATCCTCGTGGGTTCCGGTCCGGACCCAGACGCGGCGCCGGTTGACGTAGAGCGAGACGATCAGGCCGCCCACGGCCAGCAGCGCGAATATCAGGGCGTACAGCTGGCCCGGGTTGTGGTGGATGTCCACGCCCACATACCGCTTCACGCTGTCAAAGCTGATGCTGCCCTTGCCGTCCGGCAGGTTATAGGTGCTGCCCGGCGCCAGGGTGATGCCGCCGGCGTCCAGGTTGCGGGCGTTCAGCGGCGTGAGGTCACTGACGTCCAGTTCGAAGACGTTCTGCGGGGAGCCGGCGTCCAGGCCGAGGTCACCGAAGTAGGAGTTGAGAGTCAGCCGCGGGTTGAACAGGTCCGGATCGCCGCTGAAGGACACGCCCTCGTCGGTGACAAACGCGGTGGGCAGGAAGAACCCCACGAAGCCAAGCTGTTCGGGCCGGGCGTCCGGGACCTTGATCACCAGGGACGAGTAGTAGTTGTCACCCTGGAGTTTCGCCACCACGGGACCCTGCATGGCCACGTTGCCGGCGCCGTCGCGGATGGTCACCACCGGCGCGTAGCCGTTGCCGGTGAGGTAGATGCTGGTGCCGCCCAGGGTCACGGGATCGTTGACCTTCAGGACTTCCTGCTTGGCAGGCGAGTCCGGGGTTTCCCGCGTGGTGACTTCGGCGTTGAAGTCGATGGGCTGACCGATTTTGCCTGGTGATTCGCGGTCAAACAAGACGTCGAATTTGTCCAGCTGGATGGAGTACGGCTGCAGCTGGCTGGATTGGAAGTTGGTGCCGGGGGTGAACTGGTCGTAGCCCACCAGGGTGTTCACGAAGGTGTCGCCCTCCACCAGGATGCGCTGGCCGCTGTAGCCGAACAGGCCGCCCACGGCCACGGACACCAACACGCCGATCAGCGACGTGTGGAACACCAGGTTCCCCACTTCCTTGGCGAAGCCGCGCTCGGCGCCCAACGACGGCCGCGCGCCGTCGTCGTCCCTCACGTCAACGCGGTAGCCGCGCTTCTTCAGCACTCCGGCGGCACTGCGGATGGCGTCCGACGCCGGGAGGCCGGCGTCGGCGGGAACCACCAGGGTGCCGTACTCGGGGAGGCGGGAGAGACGTTTGGGGGTCCGCGGCGGCTGGGAGCGCATGGCCCTGTAGTGGGCGATGGCGCGCGGGACCACGCAGCCGATCAGCGAGATGAACAGCAGGATGTAGATGGCCGAAAACCAGGCCGAGGAGTAGACGTCGTAGAGCTGCAGGGTGTCCAGCAGCTTCCCGTAGTCCGGGTTGCCCTTGATGTACTGCGTCACGATGGACGGGTTGGCCGGGCGCTGCGGGAACAGGGACCCGGGCACCGCAGCAACGGCCAGGAGGAGCAACAGGAACAGCGCCGTGCGCATGCTGGTCAGCTGGGTCCAGGCCCACCGCATCATCTCCACCGGCCCCAGGACCGGCAGCGCCGCCTCAGTTTTGGCGGCGTCAACGGGGGCCGCGGACTTTTTGTTTGCTTTCACGCGCTCGCTCATCAGATCGGCAACTTCACATCGGTTTGGAACCAGTACTGCAATTCGGTGACCCAGGCGCCCCAGACGCCGCTGGCCATCAGCAGGCCCAGCACCACCAGGATCCCGCCGCCGATCCGCTGGATGGCCAAGCGGTGCGTGCGGAAGAAGGACATCACGCCCATGCCGCGCCGGACCGCCAATGCGATCAGCAGGAACGGGATGCCCAGGCCCAGGCTGTAGACAAACGCCAGGAAGGCACCCTTGGCTGCGGATGAACCGCCGGACAGGCTCAGGAGCTGGACGGCGGAGTAGGTGGGCCCGATGCACGGGGCCCAGCCGAGTCCAAACGTGAGGCCCAGCAACGGTGCGCCCCACAGGCCGGCCGGCGGCTTGGCGTGGATCTTCGCATCGCGCTGCAGCCAGCCGAACCCGCCCATAAACACCACACCCATGAGGATGACGAGGACGCCCAGCAGTTGGGTGATCCAGGCATTCTGCGAGCCGGTGATGAGCGTGCCCAGCTGGCCGAACGCGCCGCCCAGCAGGACGAAAATCACCGAGAATCCCAGCACAAAAAGCCCGATGCCCGCAAGCATCCGGCCACGTTTCTGCTTCTCCAGGTCTACGCCGCTCAGGCCGGTGACGTATCCGAGGTAGCCGGGCACCAGGGGCAGCACGCACGGCGACAGGAAGGACACCAGGCCGGCGAGCAGCGCCACGGGGATGGCAAGCAGGAGCGAGCCACTAAGGATGGTTTCGGCGAAGGGGCTGTTCACGGTCCGGGGCCGCCGCTACTCTGCCACGGCTGCGGTGATGAGGGCTTTAAGGGTGCCCTTCTGGACTTCGCCCAGCACGCGCGAGGCCACGCGGCCCTGCTTGTCCAGGACCAGCGTTGTGGGGACCGCTCCCGGCGGGACCAGGCCGGAGACCGCCAGGAGCACGCTGCCGTTCTTGTCATCGAAGCTGGGGTAGGTCAGGTTGAACGTCTTGTCGAAGGCCTCTGCGGTGCCTTTTTCGTCGCGGAGGTTCACGCCGAAGAACTGCACGCCCTGGTCCTTGAAGTCCTGGTGCAGCTCTTCCAGGATGGGTGCCTCCACCCGACAGGGTGCGCAGGCGGCGAACCAGAAGTTCAGGACCGTCACCTTGCCCTGGAAGTCCGCGGAGGCTACTTGGGTGCCGTTGAACAGCGTGCCGTTAATGGCGACGGCGGCCTTGCGGTCCGCCGCGGTGAACTCGGTCACCGAGCCGTCCCCGGCAACGTAGTTCTTGTTGTCGCCGGCTTTGGCCTGCTTGGCAAGGGCGTCCTCCTGCGCACAGGCGGACAGCCCCAGGGTCAGGGCGGCAAGGGCGGCGCCGCCGGCAGCGAGCACGGCGCGGCGGGATGCGGTGCTGGCCGTTGAGCGGGATGTTCTCCGGTTGTCCATCACGTCAGGCTCCGGGGGTGCTGGCGGCGCCGGGAAGGAGCGCGGCAGCGGGCTCACTGTACTCAACACGCAGGAGCGAGCCGTCTTCGTCGAACATCAGGGAGGTTATGGACGTCAGAGTGCACTCGCGTTTGCGCGGGTCATGCCACAGCGGCTTGCCCTCGGCGCTGAGGCGGGTGGCCCAGATGGGGAGCTGGTGGCTGACCATGATGGCTTCGGGGCCGTCGGTGCCGTAGTCCCCTGCGGCCAGTTCGATGGCTCGGAGCCGGGCGTCCTCAACAGCTGCCCTGACGCGCGCGGCCTGTGCCTTATACGGTTCGCCCCAGGACGGCCGGAACGGGTTGACCAGGTGCGGCCAGTGCTTGGGCTTCCGGAGCTCGGCCTTGGTGACCTTCATGCCCTGGAAGTAGTTTTCCGCTTCGATGATGCGGCCGTCCGTGTTGATGTCCAGGCCAAGCGCCTCAGCCGTGGGAGCGGCTGTTTCCTGCGCCCTGACCAGCGGCGACGCCGCGAGATAGACGATCCTGGCCCCGCGCGCGGCACGTTCGGCGAAGTGGTCGGCGAGCATCTGCGCCATTTCCCGACCCAGCTCGGAGAGGTGGAATTCGGGCAGCCTGCCGTAGAGAACGCGGTCAGGATTGTGGACCTCGCCATGGCGGAGCAGATGGACAGTGGATTGGGGCATGTTTACCAGTTTCTCAAAGATGGCGTGCGATCCGAAATCTTCTACATCCAGTAGAACTCATTTTTTGGAAAAATGTTCCGGAACCGGGAACAAAACATGCAAATGCATGTTTATACTGGATGCAGCGGATAGTTGAGGATTCAACAGATGAAGCGTCAAGCTATCCGGAAGTACCCCCGACAAACCCAAGGAGAAACACCATGACTCTTCCCGCAGACGTCACCACCGGCACCTGGACCCTCGACAACTCGCACAGCGAGATCGCCTTCACCGTCCGGCACGCAGGCATCAGCAAGGTCCGCGGCCAGTTCAAGGATGCAGCGGCAACCCTGGACCTCGCCGACAACGTAGCCGATTCCAAGGTCAGCGCCACCATCCAGACCGCCAGCTTCGACTCCGGCGATATCAACCGCGACGGCCACGTCCGCGGCGAAGACTTCTTCGACGTCGAGGCCTTCCCGGAAATCTCCTTCGTCTCCAACGGCCTCGTGGCCAAGGGCAACAGCTACGAGCTGACCGGTGACCTCACCATCAAGGGCGTCACCCGCCCCGTTGCCCTCGAGACCGAGTTCAACGGCGTGGCTGTGGACCCGTTCGGCATGACCCGCGCCGGCGTCTCCGCTGAAACCACCATCAGCCGCAAGGACTTTGGCCTGACCTGGAATGCCGTACTGGAAGCCGGCGGCGTGCTGGTCAGCGACAAGGTTGCCATCAACCTGGAGCTCGCGTTCATCGCACCCGCAGCATAGTTTTTCATCCTGAAGCACCCCGGCCGCCCTTCCCCGGAATCTGGCGGCCGGGGTGCTTTGTTTTGTCCCCTGGATACCGGCGGACCTGCGGTCTACAGTGAGACCCATGAGCAACAATGACGTACCACAGCCCCAGCAGCCCCAGCAGCCCGGCTCTGAGCAGCCCGGTGCCCAGCCGCCTGTCACGCCGCCTCCTGCCGGCAGCGCTCCTCCGGCCAGCAACGTTCCGCCCGCCGGCTACCAGCCTCCGCAGGGTTACCCGCAGCCGGGCCCGGCCTACCCGCAGCCCGGCCAGACGGGCCAGCCGTACAACCAGCCGGGCCAACCGGGCGGCTTCCAATTTGCGATGCCCACCGACGGCCCCCACAGCTTCAATGACGTTATGCCCAAGGGCGGTTTCTCCGGCATGTTCAGCGTGACCGGGCTGCCCACCGAGCTGAAGGTCTCGTACTGGATCTGGCTCATCGGCGGCATGCTGGGAGTCCTTGGCGGCCTGTTTGGCGTGCTGGGCACGCTGGCGTTGTTCGTTGTGGCACCCGGGCTGGCTGCTGTGCTCCTCCTTCTCGTCCTGGTGGCCCTCGCCCTGGCCGCGGCCCAGATTGTCCTGGTCCTGAAGATGAAGGAGGGCAAGGAGTGGGCCCGACTGGCCCTCACGATCGTCGCCGGCGTTTCACTGGTGCTCGCCGTGATCGGCGGCAGTGTGGGCGGCGGCAGCGGGATCGGCAACAACTGGCTGGGCTTCCTCATCTCCGCCGCGGCAACCGTCCTGATGTGGCTGCCGAACTCGCAGGCCTGGTTCAACTCCGTCAAGGGACGCGCGTAGACGCATCTCACCCGGCGGCACGGGCTGTTATGGGCGTTGAGGAACGTGGATAGACAGCCGCGCACACGAAGATCCCCTGAAAACAAGGTCCTGAACGAACCAGGCTGAGTTCCGCCCGAATACCTCTCTGGAATGATCCCCCGCGGCATTCGCCGGGGGTACGGTGGGAACTAAGCCGTACTGGGGGCAGGCCAGTTGGACTGCACCCAGCAGCCGAACTGACATCCGACCTGCAAAGGACCGCTCATGAGCACGCCTGTCCCGCCTCCCGTCCCAAACGAGCCCGAGCCCGGCAACCAGCCGCCAGCGCCCCGATACGGCGAGAACGCCCCGCAGTATGGCCAGCAGACTCCCCCGGCGCCCCAGTACGGGCAGAACGCCCCGCAGTTTGGGCAGAACACCCCGCCGCAGTACGGGCAGAACGCCCCGCAGTTTGGGCAGAACACCCCGCCGCAGTTCGGCCAGCCCACACCTCCGCCCTATGGCCAGCAGCCGTACGGACAGTCCCCCTACGCGCAGTACCCGTCCGAACAGCCGCAGGCCACCGGATCCAACGGGGTTCCCCGGCTGGTCAATATCTCGTTCTGGCTGCTGATCGGCGCGGGTGTTGTGTACGTCATCAGCCTGCTGATGGGCATCGGCATGCTTGACGATCCTCAGATCCGGAACGCGTTCGACGACGCCATGCGCAGCAGCGGCGCCACCCCTGCTGACTTCAGCTACGAAGACTTTAAGGGCATCCTTGCCGGATCGCTCGTAGTCTTCGCGATTATCGGTGCGGGGTTGTACGCACTCGTGGCGTTCTTCGTCCGGAAAGGCAAGAACTGGGCCCGCATCCTCGGTACCGTTTTCGCGGCGCTGTCCGTTGTCGGCCTCTTCGGCGCACCGAGCATCGGAACCCTGGGGACGCTGGCGGGGATCGCGGCCATCGTGCTGCTCTACCTGCCGGCGGCGGCGCCCTATTTCCGCAAGCAGCAGGCATTCGGCAGCCCGTACGGCGCCCCGGGCAGCACGCCTGGCAACCCCTACGGCCAGTAGCACCGCAAGTCGAATCCACACCCTAATGGGCGTGGACCCCACCAACCGCCAACGAAACTAGGCGGACTGGCCCGGGGTCTGCGCCCGTTGTGCATGATAGGCGAGGATCTGCAGCTCGGTGGCCATGTCCACTTTGCGGAGGTTCACGCCCTCGGGGACCTGGAGCATGACGGGGGCGAAGCTGAGGATGCTGTGGACGCCGGCGGCCACCACGCGGTCGCACACGGCCTGCGCCACGGTGGCCGGAAGCGCCAGGACCACCATATTGGCGCCCGTCCGCTGCAGCACCGCCTCCATGTACGCGGCGTCGCTGACCCGCAGCCAGCCCACCTCGTTGCCCACCACCATCTGGTCGGCGTCGAAAATGGCCACCACGTCAAAACCGCGGGACTCGAAGCCGCCATAGCGGGCCAGGGCTTTGCCGAGGTTACCCGCGCCAACAATGGCGACCTTCCAGTCGTGGGTCAGCCCCAGGGCCGCGGAGATGTGACGGCTCAGGTACTGCACTTCGTAGCCCACGCCACGCGTGCCGTAGGAGCCCACATAAGAGAGGTCCTTGCGGAGAGTTGACGAGCTCACGCCCGATGCTTCCGCCAGGGATTCCGAAGATACCCGTTCGACGCCGTCCGACAACAGCGTGTTAAGGGCGCGCAGGTAGATGGTCAGCCGAGCCACGGCTGCGGGCGGGATCTGTTTGGCGGCCTCTGTGCCGGGGGCAGGCTGTGCCCCGTGGACAGGCTGCGTACTGTGGTCAGGCCCTGCACCTTGGACAGCCTGGGGAGATGAATCCAGTGATGTCACTATCCCCTCCGTCCCATCGCGTCGTGACTCCACTCTAGAGCCCCGCCGCTGGTGCCAACAAAGCCTGTGTCATTCTGCGAGGCCCGCTTTCCTATTGGGCCATGGCGCGTTGAAGGACGCGCTCCAGCCGGGCTTCGTCGATTTTCCAGAAATCGCGCTGGATGCCATCCACCAGGACCACGGGAATTTCCTCCGCATACTGCTCACGCAGTTCCGGCAGTTCGTCCACCTGCTGTTCCGTCCACCCGAGTCCCAGCAACGCAGTAACGCGTCCGACGGCGTCGCGCGCGGCTGCGCACAGGTGGCAGTCTGCTTTGGTGATAAGGACTACCTCGGGTTTTGCCATGCATTAACCGTAACGCCCTTCACGGCAGAGGCACTGGCACTGGCGCTGAAATCCTGGCCGCTGAGTATTGACTAGACTCGTGGACATGCCCGAGGAGAAGTACGTCGCTGTGGTGACCCAGCCGGATGCGTTGATGCAGACCGGCGAAGCCGCCTTTTTCGACGTCGATAACACCCTCATGAAGGGCGCCAGCCTTTTCCACGTTGCCCGCAAGATGCACCAACGCGGCGCCTTTACGCTGACGCAGGCTGCAGGGTTCGCGTGGAAGCAGTTTAAATTTGTGGCGCGCGGCGAGAACATGGACGACGTCCACGCTGTCCGCGATTCTGCCCTCACCCTCGTTGCCGGCATCACAGTGGAAGACGTCAAGGTCTTGGGCGAAGAGGTCTACGACGAAATGATCGCGTCCAGGATCTGGCCCGGCGCCAAGGCACTGGCGCAGCAGCACCTCCGCGTGGGCCGGCGGGTCTGGCTGGTCACCGGCACCCCCATTGAGGTCGCCACGGTCATTTCCACTAGGCTGGGCCTGACAGGAGCCCTGGGCACGGTTGGCGAGGTTGCCGACGGCATGTACACCGGCCGCCTGGTGGGCGACATCCTGCACGGTGCAGCGAAGGCTGTGGCCGTCCGGGAACTGGCAGACGCCGAAGGCCTGGACCTGAAGCGGTGCTGGGCCTACAGCGACTCATACAACGACATTCCGCTGCTGACCCTGGTAGGGCACCCGGTAGCCATCAACCCCGATGCCAGGCTCCGCCGCCACGCACGGGACAACAACTGGCCAGTCTACGACTTCCGTTCCGGCCGACGCGCTGCCACCTTGGGCCTCAAGGCAGCAACCGCCGGCGGCGCCGTGTACGGGCTCTGGCGCGGATACTCCCGGATGCGCGGCCCCCGCATTTAGGAACCGGGCCGCCAGCTGCTGTGCCTCGCGTACGAGCGCATGGCTGCCCCTCACACGCAAAAAAATGCCCGCTGCCGGGAAGGCAACGGGCATTTTCACGCTTGTTGAAGTATCTCTACTTCTTATTACGGCGCTGGTGACGGGTCTTACGAAGCAACTTGCGGTGCTTCTTCTTGGCCATACGCTTGCGACGCTTCTTAATAACTGAACCCACGAAAGTTCCTCACAAACTAGATGCAGTACCTGTCTGATGGAAAAGGTCCGTGGACAGAGCTACAGAACTGAAACAACTGACAGATTCTTACAATGACGTAAAACGTTCCTTAACAGGGTACCGCTTCTTGGCGATGCCCACTGACCGCAGGTAATGCTCAGGCGGTTTCGGTGTGTCCGTCCACCACAGCACCCTTAAGGTACTGCTCGACGGCGTTTTCCGGCACCCGGTACGACCGGCCGAAACGCACCGCGGGCATTTCGCCTGAATGGACCAACCGGTAAACGGTCATCTTGGAGACGCGCATGACCTCGGCCACTTCGGCGACGGTCAGGAACTTCGCGTTCGAGAAGTTCTGTTCTGCGGACATTTCGCTATTCCTTTGCTGATGGATGACGACGGTAACCCCAGCTGTGTTTCATTTGCGGTGTGCCGATGCTGAGCCATCCACCAACCATGTGTTAGATACTCTAGAGGTTCATGGGGCTGTAGTGAAAGTCATCCGGGCAATCATTAAGCGGTCCGCCGCTTCCGGGCGGACGCCGCGAGCTGATCGAGGACCGAAACGGATACGTCCCAATCCATGCACGCGTCCGTGACGCTCTGACCGTAGACCAGCTCCGCCCGGCCCGCCGCGTGCTCCGTGACATCCAGGTTCTGGGCACCGCCCACCAGGAAGCTCTCCAGCATGACGCCCGCGATGGCCTGTGCCGCCTGGCCGCCGTCCTCCAGCTGCGCACCGATTTCCAATGCCACTTCCGCCTGCCGGTGGTGGCTCTTGCCGCTGTTGGCGTGGCTGGCGTCCACGATCAGCCGGGGGTTGAGCCCCTTCCCGGCGAGCTTGGCGGAGGCGCTTTCGACGTCGGCCACTGAGTAGTTGGGTCCCTTACGTCCGCCGCGGAGGATGACGTGGGTGTCCGGGTTGCCGGCGGTGGCCACCAGCGCGGCCCGGCCGTCACCATCGATCCCCAGGAAGGCCTGGGCGGCAGCGGCGGCGCCGCAGGCGTCGAGCGCGACCTGGAGGTCGCCGTCGGTCCCGTTCTTGAATCCGATGGGCATGGAGAGCCCGGAGGCCAGCTGGCGGTGGATCTGGCTTTCGGTGGTGCGGGCCCCGATGGCTCCCCAGGAGATCAGGTCCGCCATGTACTGGGGGCTGATCGGCTCCAGGAATTCGGTGGCGGTGGGCAGTCCCAGCGCGGTGACCTGCTGCAGGAACTCCCTGGCGGTCCGGAGCCCCGTGACCATGTCGTGACTGCCGTCCAGGCGCGGATCGTTGATCAGGCCCTTCCAGCCCACCGTTGTGCGGGGCTTCTCGAAGTAGGTGCGCATCACGATCAGGAGGTCGTCTCGGTGCTTTTCTGCCTGGCTGACCAGCCGGCGGGCGTATTCCAGTCCGGCCTTGGGGTCGTGGATGGAGCAGGGGCCTACGATGACCAGCAGCCTGTCGTCCACACCGTCCATGATGGCCCGGACTTCGTCGCGGCCACGCTCGACGACGTCCGTTACCCGGGCGTCCATGGGCAGCTCGGCGATGAGCTCCTGGGGCGTGGGCAGCGGCGTGAATTCGCTGACACGCAGATTGGACGTGGATTTTGCGGGAGTGGCTGTCGCGGTGCTCATGTTCGGGTCCTGTTCCAGATAGGAAAGCGGGCCCAGATCAGAACCCGCCGGAGAAATGGCGAAGGGCAGAGAATGATCTCTGCCCTGTTGGCTCTGAAGGAAGATGGATGCGTGTCAGTTAGACGCGGGCTCCTCCAGAGCCAACGAAAAATACGCATACCAACGGTTTGTCATAGGCACACCATAACCGTGTGCTGCGACGGCCGCAAAATCGCGGCCGTCACGTTGCGCCAATTGGCAGCTACCTCCCCCGAATCCCTCTGGAAACGTCCATATCTGCCAGCTCGCACGGCGTCAGCCCAGGAGCCTGCGGAGGTACTGCAGCTGCCTGATCCAGTGGTGCTCCTGGCCGCCCTCGTGGTTGTTGAACCGGTAGACCTCGATCTGCTTTTGCGCCGAGGATAGTGCCGCGGAGTCGCCGCCGTAGGCATTGAAGCTGGCGAACACCGTGGACGGCGGGCACACATCGTCCATCTGCGCCACCGAGTACAGGGCAGGCACGGTGGCTGCCCTGGCCAGGTTAACGCCGTCAAAATAGTTCAGGACCGCGAGCATCGGCTCATACCGGTCCCGGTGCCTGCCCAGGAAAGCCGTAATTTCCGGATAGGGGCCGCGGGCCGCGATATCGATGGACCTGGGAAAGTCCTGCAAAAAGGGGACGTCGGGCAGCGCGGCGATGACGCCGTCGAGCCTTCCCGCCACCAGCCCGGCAACCGCCACCGCGATGCCGCCGCCCTGGCTGACGCCGGCCAGGACCACGCGCGACGGATCCACCTCCGGATGGGACTGCGCCGCTTCCACCGCACGGAACGCGTCCACGTACACGCGGCGGTAGTAGTAGTCCTCGCGGCTGCCTGCACCCCTGGTCATGAGGCCCGCGTAGGCCACTTCGCCTGCTGACGGGTGCGGATCCGCCGTCTCGCCGAGGATCCCGCCGTAGCCCTGGCCTCGGGTGTCCATGATGAAATGCGCATAGCCGGCCTGCGCCCATTTGGTGTCCTGATTGACCAGGCCGCGGCCGCCCGAGTAGCCGATGTACTGCACAACGACCGGCAGCGGGGTTCCGGCGCTACGGTTCGCCGGGAGGTGCAGCCAGCCCTTGATCGGCGAGCCGCCGTAGCCGTTGAACGTGACGTCGAACGTGTCGATGACCGCCAAATGGTTCTCCACCAGCTCGAATGTTGCGTTGAGCGGGAACGTCCGGGCCTCGTCGAGCGTGGCGTCCCAGAAGTCCTGCAGGTCCGCGGGCGGAGTGACCTTCGAGGTGTAGCCGCGGAGCTGGTCAAGGGGAAGGTCGAAGAGGGGCATGCTGCCGTCCGGTCCTGTTCTCGTCGGGTTGCTATCGGAGATCCTACGTCACACAATACGTCCGGGGCGCCGCCGTTGACGCGAAAGGACACGTGCGTCCTGCCTCCGGGGGCGAGCGGCTACAGGCGGGAGAGCTGCGGCGTGAACGTCTGCAGCTCGAGCGATGCCATCACCAGGCGGCGCAGTTCCGTGAGCCCTCCGCTGATGTGCCCGGCGGCGCGGGCTTGGACCAGGACATTCCCGACGGCGGTCGCTTCCACCGGCCCGGCCACCACTTTTTTTCCGGTGGTGTCAGCGGTGAGCTGGCAGAGGAGCCTGTTCCGGGAGCCGCCCCCCACCACATGGACCACGTCCACAGTGCGGTCCGCCAGGCGTTCGGCATCCGCGATGGCTCGCGCGTAGCCCGTGGCGAGGCTGTCCATCATGCAACGTGTGATGGCTGCGGGGTGGTCCGGCAGGATGTCCCCGGTGTGGCGGACCGTGGCGCGGATGCGGTGGGGCATGTTGTCCGGGGCGATGAAGGCGGAATCGTCCGGGTTGATCCGCGGGCCGCCCGGGGGCAGTGCCGCTGCTGCGTCGAGCAGATCAGTGAGTTCCGGGGTGTAGCCTTCGGCGGCCCAGGTCCGCTGGCATTCGCTGAGCAGCCAGAGCCCACCCATGTTGCGCAGGTAGCGGATGGTGCCGTCCACGCCGCGCTCGTTGGTGAAGTTCGCTTCGCGGCTGGCCTCGGTCAGGATCGGATGGTTCAGTTCCAGCCCCACCAGGGACCAGGTGCCGGAGGAGATGTACGCGAAATTCTCTTCCTGGGCGGGGACCGCGGCGACGGCCGAGGCAGTGTCGTGCGAGCCGACGGCCAGCACCTTGGTGGCGGCCGGCAGGCCTACCCTTGCCGCGATCGCGGGCAGCAGGGTGCCCACGGTTTCGCCGGGCTCGATCAGCGGCGGGAACAGTTTCCTGGGCAGGCCCAGGGCGGTGAGGAACCCGGCAGCCCACTCACCCGCGACAGCGTCGAACAGGCCCGTGGTGGAGGCGTTGGTTGTTTCGGTCCGGCGTTGCCCCGTCAGCAGGAAGGCGATCAGGTCCGGGATCAGCAGCGCCTGCAAACCGTCCAGGTCCGGCTCGGTGGCGAGCTGGTAGAGCGTGTTGAACTGCAGGAACTGCAGCCCGGTGGTGGCGTAGAGCCGGGCCGGGTCCAGCTTCTGATGAACGGGCGCGACGGCGGCCCGGCTGCGGTCATCACGGTAGCTGTAGGGCTGGGCCGTGAGTTCGCCGGCGACGTTGACCAGGCCGTAGTCCACCGCCCAGGTGTCGATCCCGATGCTCGTGATGGTCTCGTCCTGCACCGCGGCCGCGGTGGCGGCGGCGCTCAGGCCCGCGAGGACCTCGGCGAACAGGGCGTCGAAATCCCAGCGGAGGCCGCCGTCGAGCTCCACCACGCCGTTGGGGAAACGGTGCACCGTTTCCAGCTCCACGCTGGAACCGGTGACCCGGCCAAGGATGACCCGGCCGGAGGACGCACCGATGTCGACGGCGGCGAAAACGCCACAGGCAGAAGTACCGCCGCCGTCGACACCGCCCCGGGCAGGGGATGCGGGTGTGCTCATCGCAGGAAGGCTGCTGCCACGCCGGCGTCCACGGGGATGTGGAGTCCGGTGGTGTGGGACAGTTCGTTGCTGGTGAGGACCGCGGCGGCGTTGGCCACGTGCTCGGGCAGGACTTCGCGCTTGAGCAGCGTGCGCTGGGCGTAGTACTTGCCGAGCTCCTGCTCGTCCACGCCGTAGACCGCGGCGCGCTTGGCGCCCCAGCCGCCGGCGAAGATCCCGGAGCCGCGGACCACACCGTCGGGGTTGATGCCATTGACGCGGATTCCGTGTTCGCCGAGCTCGGCCGCGAGCAGGCGGACCTGGTGCGCCTGGTCTGCCTTGGTGGCGGAGTAGGCGATGTTGTTCGGGCCCGCGAAGACGGAGTTCTTGGAGGAGATGTAGATGATGTCCCCGCCCATGTCCTGGTCGATCATGACCTTCGCCGCGGCCTTGGAGACCAGGAAGGAGCCCTTGGCCATGACGTTGTGCTGTAGGTCCCAGTCCTTTTCGGTGGTCTCCAGCAGCGGCTTGGAGATGGACAGGCCGGCGTTGTTGACCACCAGGTCGAGGCCACCGAACGCCAGCACCGCTTCCTGGATCGCCGCGGCGATCTGCGCCTCGTCGGTCACATCCGCCTGGACACCGATGGCAACGTCCGCGCCACCGAGCTCCGCGGCGACGGCCTGGGCGTTCTCCAGGTTCAGGTCGGCAATCACGACGCACGCGCCGTCGGCCGCCAAGCGGGTGGCGATCGCCTTGCCGATGCCCGATGCCGCACCGGTGACCAGCGCGATGCGGGAGGCGTGCGACTTGGGCTTGGGCAGGCGGGCGAGCTTGGCTTCCTCCAGCGACCAGTATTCGATCCGGAACTTCTCGGATTCCTCGATCGGGGCGTAGGTGGAGATCGCTTCGGCGCCGCGCATCACGTTGATCGCGTTGAGGTAGAACTCGCCGGCAACCCGGGCGGTCTGCTTGTTCGCACCGTACGAGAACATGCCCACGCCCGGGATCAGCACGATGGCCGGATCCGCGCCGCGCATGGCGGGGCTGGCTGGGCCCACGGCCGCAGGGTCCCCTGGCCGAGCTTGCGAGGTTAGGGAGCGGCCGGGGACCGCGTGGCGGTCGTAGTAGGCCTGGTAGTCCTCGCGGTACGCGGTGTGAAGCTCTTTCAGCCGTGCGATGGAATCCTCGACCGGGGCATCGGCGGGCAGGTCCAGGATCAGCGGCTTGACCTTGGTGCGGAGAAAGTGGTCCGGGCAAGAGGTGCCCAGGGCGCCCAGGCGCGGGTGCTCGGCGGCAGCCAGGAAGTCAAGGACGACGGCGTCATCGCTAAAGTGCCCCAGCTGCGGCTTGTCGGTGGACGCCAGCCCACGGATCACCGGTGCCAGCGCGGCGGCCTTGGCGCGCCTTTCTGCCTCCGGCAGCGCACCGTAGCCGGACAGCATGGGCCCGAACGGTTCGGCCGTGCCGTTGTCCTCGATGTACTTCTCGGCCTGTTCGATGATCCAGAGCGAGTTCTGTTCTGCTTCATCGGATGTGGCGCCCCAGGCCGTGATGCCGTGGCCGCCCAAGATGGTGCCGATGGCCTGCGGATTGGCGGCCTTGATCGCGGCGATGTCCAGGCCGAGCTGGAAACCGGGACGGCGCCACGGCACCCAGAGGACCTTGTTGCCGAAGATCTTCGTGGTCAGTGCCTCGCCGTCCACCGCGGTGGCAATGGCGATCCCGGAATCCGGGTGCAGGTGGTCCACATGTGCGGCGTCCACCAGGCCGTGCATGGCCGTATCGATCGACGGCGCGGCGCCGCCCTTGCCGAACAGGCAGTAATCAAAAGCAGCAACCATTTCGTCTTCACGCTCAACGCCCGGGTACACGTTCTTCAGGGCGTTCAGCCGGTCCAGGCGCAGCACGGCGAGGTTCCCGGCCGTCAGCGTGCCCAGGTCCCCGCCGGAGCCCTTGACCCAGAGCAGCTGGACGTCCTCACCGGTGACCGGGTCCTTCTCGGTGCCCTTGGCCGAGGTGTTGCCGCCGGCAAAGTTCGTGTTCCGCTTATCCGTGCCGAGGCGGTTGGAACGGTTGATCAGGTCTTCAACAGTCTTGTTGCTCATGGTTGTTAGGCGCCCCATCCGGCTTGCTGGCCGCCGACGCGGTCCTCGTTGATCTGTTTCTGGTAACCGCTGGCCTTGAAGGCGGCCATCGGGTCCGCAGGCAGGCCGCGGGCTTCACGCCAGTCGGCCAGGATGGGCCGGACATCGGTGTAGAAGGCATCGTTGAAGACGCCGTTGGCGGCCAGGACGTCGCCGGACTGCTGGGCCTCGCTCAGGGCGGCGGTGTCCACCAGCATGGCGCGGGCCGTCATTTCCTGGACGTTCAGGACCGAGCGGATCTGGCCCGGGATCTTCTCCTCCAGGTTGTGGCACTGGTCCAGCATGAGGGCCACGCCGGAATCCGTGCCGAATCCGCCGCCGCGGATGACCTCGTACATAATACGGAACAGCTGGAACGGATCGGCTGCACCCACAATGAGGTCATCGTCGGCGTAGAAGCGGGAGTTGAAGTCAAAGGAGCCCAGCTTGCCCAGACGCAGCAGCTGCATCACGATGAACTCGATGTTGGTGCCTGGCGCGTGGTGGCCGGTGTCCAGGCAGACCATCGCCTTCTCGCCCAGCGCCAGGGTCTGAGCGTAGGAGGTGCCCCAGTCCGGAACATCGGTGTGGTAGAAAGCCGGCTCGAAGAACTTGTATTCCAGCACCAGGCGCTGGTTGTCGCCCAGGCCAGCGTAGATCTCCTGCAGCGACTCGGCGAGCCGGTCCTGGCGCCCGCGCATATCGTCCTGGCCCGGGTAGTTGGTGCCGTCCGCCAGCCAGACCTTCAGGTCCTGCGAGCCGGTGGCGTGCATGATCTCGATGCACTCAAGGTGATGGGCGATGGCCCGGCGCCGCACCGACTCGTTCGACGACGTCAGGGAACCGAACTTGTACTCGTCATCCTGGAACGTGTTGGAGTTGATGGTGCCCAGGCCCACGCCGAGACCGGCCGCGTACTCCTTGAGCGCGGCGTAGTCATCCACCTTGTCCCAGGGAATATGCAGGGCCACCGTCGGAGCGAGACCCGTCAGCTCATGCACTTTCGCGGCATCCCCGATCTTCTCCTGCACGGTCCGCGGGGTACCCGGCGTGCCGAACACCCTAAAGCGCGTGCCTGAATTTCCATAAGCCCACGATGGGACCTCGATGGCAAGCTCCCCAAGCCTGCCCAGCGCCATTGCTACGTCATTCATGTTGGTTCTTCCCAGTCTTTAGTGGTGTGGTCTGTTGTGATGTGGTGTTTGGCAATGTGGTTCTTGCGGCCCGCCAACGGGGCCAGTGCGTCAGTTACTGGGGGGACTCCGCCACTGCGAGCTGGTGATCAAGATTGAAGACTTCCTCAAGGACTTGGAACCCTTCGTCGGGCGCCTGGTCCGGGTTGTTGAACAGGGTGGCCATCTCGGCCTGCCAGCGGGCGTTGACCTCGGTCAGCGCCATCCGCGCCCGGACGGCGTCGAAATCGTCGCATTCGACGTAGCCCACGAGGAGCCCGTCCTCGCCCAGGAACAGCGAGTAGTTGTTCCAGCCGGCGCTTTTCAACGCACGGAGCATCTCCGGCCACACAGCCGCGTGCCGCCGTCGGTATTCGTCGATCAGCTGGGGCCGGACCGAAGAGCGGAAACACACCCTCATCTGCTTTTCTCCTGAACTTTCAGAGTTTGAATCGTTTCATTGTTACGATTCAAAGTACCCTTGAGATAAGTAGGTGTCAAGCAATTTCGCGGCCGCGGTCCCCGGACCCGCGGAAAGCACTGCACACGGCATATCAGCACGGAGAAACATGAATCGTTCAGCCAGCATCAAGGACGTCGCCAACCACGCCAGCGTGGCCGTGGGCACGGTCTCCAACGTCCTGAACTACCCGGACAGAGTCTCGCAGCGGACCAAAGAGCGGGTACTGCGGGCCATCGACGAGCTCGGGTTCGTCCGCAACGACGCAGCCCGCCAGCTGCGCGCGGGCCACAGCCGCACCATCGGGCTGATTGTCCTCGACGTAGGCAACCCGTTCTTCACGTCAGTGGTGCGGGCCGCCGAAGACGCTGCGGCTCTCCATGGCAGCGCCGTGCTGCTGGGCGACAGCGGCCACAACGCCAGCCGCGAATCAAACTACATCGACCTCTTCCAGGAACAGCGCGTGCAGGGCCTCCTCATCTCCCCCGTCGGCGACATTACCGAGCGGCTGGATCTGCTCCGCGAGCGCGGCGTCCCCACCGTCCTGGTGGACCGGCTCGCCGATGAGAGCAAGTACAGTTCCGTCTCAGTGGACGACGACGCCGGCGGTTACCTCGCTGCCCGGCACCTGCTGGACACCGGCCGCCGTCGGCTCGCCTTCGTGGGCGGCCCCACATCCATCCGCCAGGTGGCGGACCGACTCCAGGGCGCAGCACGCGCCGTGAAGGAGGAACCCGATGCCACGCTGGAGGTCCTGGATTCCGACGGCCAGACTGTACTGGCCGGCCGGAGCGTGGGCAACATGCTGGTGGAACGCGGAGACCTGCCGGACGGCATCTTCTGCGCCAACGACCTGCTGGCACTGGGCGTGATGCAGTCACTGACCATGACCCACACGGTCCGGATTCCCGAGGATATCGCCCTGATCGGTTACGACGACATCGACTTCGCCATCTCCGCGGTGGTACCCCTTTCCTCCATCCGGCAGCCCACCGAAGCCCTGGGGCGCACGGCCATCGAGCTGCTGGCGGAGGAACTTGAGTCTGACACTCCAAAGCACCGGGCCGTCATCTTCACCCCTGAACTGGTGGTTCGGCAGAGCACGGCCCCGGCGGAAACCTCCCCGTAGGCATTCCCCGTCAGTCAGCGGCCAAGCCTGCCCTGGAGGGCGCCCGAGCTCCCGCAATTTCCTCTTGCCAGTTGGTGCCAACGGTGGGACTCTGCAGGGAGAGCGAGAGGTCCGTGAGTCCCATGGCGCAAAGCACGGAGATCAACGGCGTTGCCGTCGATGAATTACAGACATCCTTCCGGGGCGACCTCGTCCGGCCGGATGACGCTGGTTACGACGAGCACCGCAGGGTGTGGAACGGATCGATTGACCGCCGTCCCGCAGTTATTGCCCGCTGCACCGGCGTCGCAGACGTGCGAGCTGCCATCCGGTTCGCCCGCACGCAGAACCTGCGGGCCGCCGTGCGGGGAGGCGGTCACAGCTTCCCCGGGCTGTCAGTCTGCGACAACGGAATGCTCATCGATCTCGGGCCCATGAAGGGCATCCGTGTGGACCCCGAGGCGGGAACGGCACGTGTCCAGGCCGGCGTACTGCTTGGCGAGCTTGATCGCGAGACGCAGGAGTTCGGCCTCGCCGTTCCGTCTGGGATCGTCACCCACACCGGGGTGGCGGGCCTGACTCTCGGCGGCGGCATCGGCTGGGTCATGCGCAAGTATGGACTCACGATCGACCAACTGCTGTCTGTAGACGTGGTCACCGCAGACGGCGAACTGGTCAAGGCAAGCGAGAACGAGAACGCCGACCTCTTCTGGGGCGTGCGGGGTGGTGGCGGGAACTTCGGCATTGTCACCGACTTCGAATTCCGGCTTGTCTCTGTGGGTCCGTACGTTATGGCCGGGCCGGTCTTTTGGCCGATGGAAGATTCCCCCGAAGTGCTTCGCTTCTACCGGGACTGGATTGCGGACTGCCCTGACGAGCTCATGACCATCGTCGTGCAGCGGAGGGCACCTGCATTGCCGATCGTCCCGGCAGGCCTGGTGGGCAAGCTCGTCATTGCGGTCACGGCCTGCTACGCGGGACCGGTCGACGACGGCGAACGGGTCCTGCGGCCGCTCAAGGAATTCGGTTCCCCCGTGCTCGATTTTTGCCGGCCCAAGCCGTTCCTGGAGCATCAGCGGACGTTTGATCCGTCGTTCCCGCACGGCTGGCATTACTACGTCAGGTCATGTGACGTCGCAGCCCTCAGCGACGACGTCATCGACATCGTGGCTGAGCACGGCAGCCGCATCACCTCGCCGATCACCAGCGTCGCCCTGTGGCAGATGGGCGGCGCGGTGGGGCGGATCGATGATGAAGCCACGGCCTTCAATGGCCGCCAGGCCGGGTTCACGTTCAACATCAACGGCAACAGCAAGACCGCCGACGGCTTTGACGCCGAGCGGCAGTGGGCACGTGACTACTGGTCTGCCCTCGCACCCCACCACACCAGCGTCTACGTCAACTTCCTGATGGAAGAGGGCGAGGAACGGGTCAGGCAGGCCTACGGTGCCGCCAAGTACGACCAACTCAAAGCACTCAAGCGCAAGTACGACCCAACCAACTTCTTCAGCCTCAACCAGAACATCAAGCCCGACTGAACACTCGGTAATGGATCGGAGAATGTCATGCTCAAAAACCTGCTGTGCAAGATGAATCTGCGCCACGATTGGCACATCCAAAGTACCGAAGACGGCGGCCGCTACCGGCGCTGCCAGAACTGCGGCAAGTACCAGGAAGGCGGCAGCGGCCGGAACGGCAACTGGGCAGCTCCGCTGGGCATGGGATAGATCGGCCTGCCCGCGCCGGCTTTCCCGGAACGGCCCTGCCGCGCAAACACGCTGGACTATCACGTTGGTTATGCTGCACACTGGAACCGGGAAAGCGCTTGCCCAACTTTTAGTGTCCTCCGGGGCAGGAACGGAGCCCCATGGCAACACCACCTTCGGCCGTTTCACAGTCCGGCCAGACCGGACCCTCGGCCTCAGCGGCGAGGGTGGCGCTGGTAGGCGTCCACGGCTTCGGCACCCACCACCTGCGCAACCTTGAACGGCTGCAGGCGGCCGGCGTCGTCGAACTCGTAGCGGTGGCTGATCCCAAGCCGCCGGAATCGGGGACGGTACCAGGAGCAGCGGCCGAGTTCCCTGGGCTCACCGAACTTCTGGCGGGCACCCCGGGCCTGGACGTGATCATTGTGGCCACCCCCATCCAGACCCACGCTCCGCTGGGTCTCGCCGCTCTGGCCACAACAGCGGACCTCTATCTGGAGAAGCCCCCTGTCGCTTCGCTGGCCGATTTCGACGCGCTGTGTGAGGCGGCCCGGGCTTCCGGCCGGAGCGTGCAGATCGGCTTCCAGAGCCTGGGCTCCCACGCCTTGGCGGCCATCGAGGAACTCGTCGCCAATGGCACCATCGGTACCCTGGAGGGCATCTCGGCAACCGGCCGCTGGGTGCGCGACCGGGCCTATTTCAAGCGCTCACGTTGGGCCGGGAAGCGAAGCATTGACGGAGTCGATGTTGTTGACGGCGTGGCCACAAACCCGCTGGCCCATGCCGTGGCAACCGCCCTGCGGATCGCCGGCGCCCGGACCACCGCGGACGTTGCGTCGGTGGAAACCGACCTGTACCGGGCGAACGACATCGAATCCGACGACACGTCGGTGGTCCGGGTGCACACGGCGGCGGGACTGCCCATCACCTGCGCCCTGACCATCTGCGCCAGCGAATCCGTGGAACCGTACGTCACCGTCCAGGGCTCGGCGGGCTCAGCGGTATTCCACTACACCGAGAACCGCCTGGTGGTGAGCACTCCGGCAGGACGGACGGAGAAGACGTACGGCCGGGACGATCTCACCGCGAACCTGATTGCGCACCGCAACGAAGGTGCCCATCTGATCAGCCGCATAACGGACAGCGGCGCTTTTATGCTGGTGCTCGAAGCCATCCGGACGGCGCCGGCGCCCGTGCCGATCGGACCGCAGTACCTGCGCTGGGAGGGCGCTGGCGATGCGGCTCACGCCGTTGTGGTCGGCATCGAAGAGGCCTTGGAGCGCGCCACCCGGGAACACTTAACCTTCAGCGAACTCGGCGCACCCTGGGCCGTTTCAGCATCACGTGCCTAGTGTCCTGCGCCTGAAATTCGCTTCGTAATTGTAGAATTGCGTATGGCGAACGTTGGACGGCCGAAGGCCCCTCTGGAACTGTCGGATGAAGAGCGGGAGACGCTGTCCCGGTGGGCGCGGAGGGCTAAGTCGTCCCAGTCGCTGGCCACGCGCTCGAGGATCGTCCTGGGCAGCGCCGAAGGCCTGAGCAACGTGGAGGTGGGCGCCCGGTGCGGAGTCGAAGCGCATACCGTGGCGAAGTGGCGGCGCCGCTTCCTGGAGCGCCGGCTGGACGGGCTGGTCGATGATCCCAGGCCCGGCCGACCTGCCAGCATCACCAGTGATCAGGTCGAGGATGTCGTGGTTGCGACGCTGGAATCGACGCCGAAGAACGCCACGCACTGGTCACGGGCGAAGATGGCCGAGCGCTCGGGACTGTCGAAGTCAACGATCGGGCGGATCTGGAAGGCGTTCGAGCTCAAGCC
>NZ_PZKO01000044.1:0-40451 GCF_014926485.1 Pseudarthrobacter sp. AB1 | reverse complement strand
CTTTTTCAAACGCGGAGAGCTCACGATTTGTAGGGACCATGCCTCCATGCTCCCGCGGAATCAGGCCACGGTCGATATCGCCCTGGACCAACATCTTGCGCCACCTGCGGAACGTCCAGTCGGAAATGGACTTCGAGGCAAGCCACTCCTTCCTGGTCCCGTGCGGCTGCAAATAATACTCATGCATGAACTCACGGATCTCTTCACGCGTAAAACCCTTGTTATCAACGGGCACCGCCGGCTCCTTCAATCAACAGCTAATGAATGACTCACAACCAGCTTGACGAAGAGGGAGCGTTGCCGAGAAACCGGCGATAAGTGAGAGAGCGTTGCCCAAAACCTGCATCACGTGAGAGAGCGTTCCCCAAAAACTCGCAGGAAGTGAGAGAGCGTTCGAGCCGGACAGCGGTCTTTCGCGTAGGAGCGCATCGCGGCGCATCGGGAACCGGAGGTTCGCCTATGCGTCGTGTCTAAGCGACGGCGAAGGGCCGCTGTCCGGCGGACTTAACCGGGCGATCCGCGGACAGGCTAGCGCTCGCGCTGCGGGTCTCCGGCTACGGTTTTGGCGGCCTCGACTTCGAGCATCAGCGTGCCGTCTTCGTCTACGAGCCGCGCCTGATACACATGGGGTTTGCGCTTGTAGCTAAGGTAGGCGATGCAGCCGTTCGCGGCGGCCATCTTCTCGAGCATGATCTCCGAGCCCGGCACCAGGAGCTGGCCCAGTGTGAGGCCCACGGTATTCTCCTGGCCCACTTCATCGCCCAGGGCGGTGGTGCTGCGCGCGGCGATGGCCTGGGTAGCGCACACCCAGCGGCCCCAGACGCCTTTGCTCTGCAGCAGGCTGGGCTGCTGGTTCATGGGGACTGTGGCGGCGAAATAGCGGGTGTCGAAGCGGCGGTGCGCGAAGTCGGGGCTGCGCCAGTTGACGAGCGGCTTCAGGAGGTCGGTCCGCAGCGAGAGTCCCCGCTTGGCGAGCAGCTCCGTGAAGGTCTTTTCCTGGTCGGCGACCGCCACGCGCGCACGCATCCAGTCGTGGGTTGACGTGCCTTCAACCGTGGTGGACATGTCCGGCCCGGCGAGGAGCACGCCGGTTTCCTCAAACAGTTCGCGGATGGCGCCCACCACGTGGCGGCGCGCCAGCCCGACGTCGTCCGTCCCCATCTGCTCGGCCCAATGCTGGGGTGAGGGGCCCAGCCAGCTGACGGCGTCGTCGTCGGACGCTTCCAGGGAACCTCCGGGAAAGGCGAGGACGCCCAACGGCGAGGAGCCGGGCCGGTAACCCAGCCACGTCTCCAGGCCGGTGGGCGAGTCCCGCAGCAGCACCACGGACGATGCGTAGCGGGCGGCACGCGGGGTGCGCTCGCCGTGTTCGAGCCAGCTTTGGGCAGCCCCTTCAAGATCCGGAGGAAGGGCAAACAAGCGTCGGGCGAGCTGAGGCAATTGAGTGAACCGGGTCCTTAGCTGAATTCAGCGATCAGTTCGACCTCTACGGGAGAGTCGAGCGGAAGGACCGACACGCCGACGGCGGAGCGGGCGTGCTTGCCGGCGTCACCAAAGACCTGGCCGAGGAGCTCGGACGCACCGTTGATGACGCCAGGCTGTCCCGTGAAGGCCGGATCGGAGGACACGAAGCCCACCACCTTGACGATGCGGGTGATGCGGTCCAGATCGCCGATGACGCTCTTGATGGCCGCCAGCGCGTTGATGGCGCAGACAGCGGCGTAGGCCTTGGCGTCCTCAGGGGACACGGTGGGCTCGTCGGAGTGGCCTTCCGTGCCGGTGGAGACCTTGCCGGTTGCTTCGAGTTTGCCATTAATAAACGGCAGCTGGCCGGAGGTGTAAACATGGCTGCCGGTGATGACGGCCGGGACGTAGGCGGCTACGGGCGCGGCCACCTCGGGGAGGGTCAGTCCCAGCTCGGCGAGGCGCTGCTCGACGGCGGAAACCGGGGCTGATTCAGACGCGTTTTCCGGCGTGGATACAGGGCCGGACGTGGTCTCTGCGGGGGTGCTCATGGCTACTGCTTCTCCCTCTTGAGGTAGGCAACCAGGCCATTGCCGTCCGGTCCGGTGATTACCTGGACGAGCTCCCAGCCGTCCTCTCCCCACTGATCCAGGATCTGCTTGGTGGCGTGAATAATGAGCGGAATCGTGGCGTACTCCCATTTGGTCATGAGAGAAAGACTAGTCGTTGCCGGTAAAGTGGAAAACATGGTGACTCGTAAGAACCCCATTTTCGACACGGCCACTACCCTCGGAAAGATCTTTGGCTTCCTTGGTGTGAGCGCTATTTGTGGTGTCCTGGTGGCGGGCCTGCTTGTCCCGGCGGCCGCTGTTTCGGGCAGCGCGGCAAGCGGCTCCATCGAGTTCTTCGATACCCTCCCGGCAGAGCTGCAGGTGGACCCGCCCAGCCAGTCCACCCGGATCCTCGCCGCGGACGGCAGCCTGATCGCGAACCTGTATGAGGAAAACCGGACCAAGGTTGCCCTCGACCAGATCTCGCCGTTCATGAAAAAAGCCATCATCGCTGTCGAGGACAGCCGGTTCTACGAGCATGGCGGTGTGGACACCACCGGCATTCTCCGCGCCGTGGTCAGCACAGCCCGTGGCAACAAGCAGGGTGCCTCCACCATCACCCAGCAGTATGTGAACAACGTGCTCAACGCCAACCTCGCCGCCGAGGGAAACACCGCGGACATCAAGCTCAACGGTGTAAACAAGGGCGTCGGAGACAAGCTTCGCGAAATGAAGCTCGCGATCGCCTTGGAGAAGGAATTCTCCAAGGAGCAGATCCTAGAGGGTTACCTCAACATTGTCTTCTTCAACCGTGACGCCTACGGCATCGAGGCTGCGTCCAAATTCTTCTTCAGCACCACGGCCAAAGATCTGACCCTCCCGCAGGCAGCACTCCTTGCAGGCCTTGTGAACAGCCCGTCGGCCTTCGACCCGATCACCAACCCGGAGAACGCCAAGGAGCGTCGCGACCTGGTGCTGGGCCTGATGCTGAACCAGGAAAAGATCACCCAGGCCGACCACGACGCCGCCGTGGCCACACCGGTTGAGCCGAAGGTCACGCCGTCGCGCCAGGGCTGCGCCTACGCCACCACGGCGCCCTATTTCTGCGACTATGTGCTTCACCTGCTGCTGAACAACCCGGCCTATGGTGCGGACGTCAAAGAGCGCGAACAAAAGATCTTCCGCGGCGGCCTGACCATCACCACCACGCTGGACGTCAACGCGCAGAACGTTGCCCAAGCTGAGTCAGACGCGGCAGCCGGCGCCAACCCGGACAACTGGGGCGCGTCCATCGTTTCTGTACAGCCCAACACCGGCAAGATCCTGAACATGGCGCAGAACACCTCGTTCCTGCCAACCGAGGGCAAGTTCAACCAGACGCAGAACTTCAACGTGGACAAACGGGACAAGGACGGCAACGACCTGAACGGCCTGGGCGGATTCCAGCCCGGCTCCACCATGAAGCCCTTCACGTTCGCCGAATGGCTGAACGAGGGCAAGTCCATGAACACCAACGTCAACGCCGCCACCCGCACGTACCCGCAGAGCTTCCCCTGGAAGAACACCTGCCCGGAACCCACAGTGGGCTGGTACGACGCCAGGATTCCCGGCAGCTTCGACCTGCAGAACTCCGATGACGGCTACTACCGGAACATGACCGTCCTGTACGGCCTGCAGAACTCGATCAACACGGCCACCTTCGCCTCCGCGGCGCAGGTTGACCTCTGCGGCATCCAGAAGATCGTGGATGCGGTCGGAATCCACGGTGGCCTGCCGGTGGGTGACAACTTCAATCCGCCGGTCAAGATGACGACTCTGGCCAACCTGATCGGCTCAACGCAGACGGCCCCACTAACGATGGCCTCCGCGTTTGCCACATTCGCCAACGACGGAAAGTACTGCGAGCCCATCGCCATCACCTCTGTCTCGGACCAGACCGGCGCGCAGCTCCCGGCCCAGGCCACGAGCTGCCGCGATGCCGTCAAACCGGAGGTTGCCCGGGGCGTGGCATATGCCATGCAGAAGGTCCTTGATGAGGGTTCAGGATCGCTCATCAAGCCGCGACTCTCCACCAAAACCAACTTCCCGGTGGCTGCCAAGACCGGCACCAATGACACCAACGGCTCCACCTGGGTGGTCGGTTACACCACCGGTGTGGCCACCGCGGCGTGGTTCGGTGACCCGCTGGGTGACCAGCTCCGGCCCGGCCGGAACCTGACGGTCAACGGAGAGTTCTACAAGGCGATCGACGGTTACATGATCGCCGGGCCCATGTTCTCCAAGTACATGGCCCAGGTCGCTCCGGCGTACGGCACTAATGCGTTCACGGCGCCGCCCACCAACATGGTGAACGGAACGCCTGCCCGGACCACTCCGTCAACGCAGGCCACCGCGCCCGCCACGGCCCCGGCCACGGAGCCGTCTGCCCCGCCGACACCGAATCCCGCACCGAGCAATAACGAGAAGAAGAACTAGACTCCCATGGCAGTCAGCCCAGCATTGGCCAGCCGCGTCCGGAACATCGGACGCGGCTTTGCCGTCACCGCCGGCACGGGCGCTGCGGCGGGTCTCGCAGCCTTCGGATACGGGCTGTGGGAGAAGAACCAGTTCGTCCTGCGCGAGGAGACGCTGCCCATCCTGCCCGCAGGCCACGAGCCCTTCCGCGTCCTGCACCTGAGCGACATCCACTTCGTGCCGGGCCAGGACACCAAGGCACGCTGGCTTGAGTCGCTGGCGTCGCTGGAACCGGACCTGGTGGTCAACACCGGGGACAATCTCAGCCATGTCAAAGCCGTGGAGCCCCTGCTCAAGGCCCTGCGCCCGCTCCTGGAATTTCCCGGCGTATTCGTCCCCGGGTCCAACGACTACTTCGGTCCGAGCTTCAAAAACCCCGCATCATACCTGCTGGGCCCATCCAAAGCCAAGCCCAAACCCATCGAACTGGATTGGCCGCGGCTGCGGTCCGGCTTCGGCATGGGCGGCTGGGTGGATCTCACCAACAGGCACCAATCGGTGGTGTTGAAACGGATCCGGTTCGACTTTTCCGGTGTGGACGATCCGCACCTGGGCCGGGAACGCTACGCGGGCTGGCCCCGCGGCACCCGGGACCAGGACCAGAACGCGCACCTCCGGGTTGCGGTCATCCATGCCCCCTACCAGCGGGTCCTGGACCACTTCACGCAGGACGGCGCTGACCTGCTGCTGGCGGGCCACACCCATGGCGGGCAGCTCTGCATCCCCGGCTACGGCGCCCTGGTAGCCAACTGCGACCTCCCCACATGGCGGGCAAAGGGACTCAACAATTGGGAAAGCAACGGACGCACGACGCCGGTCAACGTCTCCGGCGGCATCGGCACCTCCCGGTTCGCTCCCATCCGCATCGCATGCAAACCCGAGGCTGTCCTGCTGACGCTGACCTCCCCCGAATAGCCCGGTTGCTCTATCACTTCGAGTCGCTAACGGGCTCGAATGGCAACCGGAAGTGATAGAGCAACCAGGGAGGGAACGTGTGAAGTTACTCACGCCATGGCATAGGGTAGTTGCTAAGGGAAACTACATTCGATTTAGAGCTTGAGAAGCGGGCATGGCCAAGCAGACCTCATTTTTCAGATCCATCAGCCGCCTTTATCCTCACGTTAGGCCAATTATCCCCCGGCTGGTGATGGGGCTGCTCTGCGCGCTCCTGGCCAGCCTTGTCGCGTTGACCATCCCGCAGGTGCTGCGGGTTCTCGTGAACGAGTCACTTACCCCCGGCGGCGCGTCGGACGCCGTCTGGACTGCCGCCGTCGTCATCCTTGTCCTGGGCATCGCGGAAGCGGGACTCGTGGCCCTCCGCCGGCAGTTTGTGATTAACCCGGCCACCACCGTTGAAACCCGGATGAGGGTCTCGATGTACGGGCACCTGCAGGACCTGACCGTGTCCTTCCACGACCGCTGGGGCTCCGGCCAACTGCTGTCGCGCGCCATGACGGACCTGAACTTCCTGCGCCGCTGGATGGCGTTCGGTGCCATCATGCTGGTGGTCACCACGCTCACGGTGGTCATCGGCATTGTGGTCATGTTCTCCATGAGCTGGCAGCTGGCCCTGATCTTCCTGGCCGCGGCGGTGCCAATCATGGCCTACGGTTTCCGGTTCCGGACCCGCTTCAGCAAGGTGGCGCGCCGGAGCCAGGACCAGGCCGGCGACCTCGCCACCACGGTGGAGGAATCCGTCCACGGCATCCGCGTCCTGAAGGCCTTCGGCCGCAGCCGCGAGGCCCTGGAGAACTTCAACGAGCAGGCCCAGGAACTCCGCCAGACCGAGATCGTGAAGGCGAAGCACCAGGCGACGTTCACCCTGGTAGTCACCCTGCTGCCGGAACTCGCGCTCGGCTCCGGGCTGGTGGTGGGCGTGTTGCTCTGCGCCAGTGGCCAGCTGAGCATCGGCGCGCTGGTGGCGTTCTTCGCCACCGCCGCCGTCATCGCGGCTCCCGTTGAATTCTCCGGCATGCTGCTGGCCATGGCACTCACCGCCAAATCCGCCGTCGACCGCCACTTCGAGGTCATGGATTCGGTCAACACCATCACCAGTCCCCCGGAGCCGCGCACCCCCTCGCAGCTGAAGGGCGCACTCAGCTTCAACAATGCCACGTTCGCGTTCGAGGACGCACCGGACAAACCGATCCTCACGAACATCAACCTGGACGTCCAGCCGGGCGAAACCATGGCACTGGTGGGCATCACGGGCAGCGGCAAGAGCGCTCTGGTCCAGCTGGTCCCGCGCCTCTACGACGTTACCGACGGCTCCATCACCATTGACCGCGTGGACCTGCGCGAGTTCGACGTCGATGACCTCCGGCGCGTGGTGGGCGTCGCGTTCGAGGACACCACGTTGTTCTCCAATTCGGTCCGCGACAATGTGCTCCTCGGGGCACCGGACCGCAGCGAGGAAGCCCTGGACGAAGCCCTGGATGTGGCGCAGGCCCACTTCGCATACTCCCTGCCGGAGGGCGTGGACACGCTCATCGGCGAGGAGGGCCTGAGCCTCTCCGGCGGGCAGCGGCAGAGGATTGCCCTGGCGCGGGCCATCGCGGCACGGCCCCGGGTCCTGGTGCTGGACGACCCCCTGTCCGCCCTGGACGTGCACACCGAGGAGCTTGTGGAAACCCGGCTCCGCGCGGTCCTGAAGGACACCACCACGCTGATCGTCGCGCACCGCCCGTCCACCGTGGCGCTGGCGGACCGGGTGGCGCTGCTCAAGGACGGCCGGATTGCCGCCGTCGGAACCCACACGGAACTGCTGGCGCACAACCCCCATTACCGCTACGTCATCGCCAGCCTGGACCAGGAACCCCGGGACCTGGACTCGGAGCTGTCCGAGCTTGAGGACGAGACAAAGGACAGCATACTTTGAGCAACGCAACCTTCGGCACCGCCAATGAGGACAACACCCACCTCAGCAAGGCGGACAGCAAAACAGTACGACGGCGGTCGCTCGCCCTTTTGGCCACACTGATCCGTGCGGTGCGGCTCAGGTTCTGGCTGACCATCGCCACAGTGGTCCTGTCCCAGGCCGCGCGCGTGGCCGGGCCGGCCCTGATCGCTTTCGGCATCGACCACGCGCTCCCGGCACTGCAGGCAGGCGACAACCTCCCGCTGGTGTTCACCGGCGTCGCCTATCTGCTCGCGGCTATCGCGACGGCGGGACTCACCGCCCTCTACGTCACCTCCACTGCGCGGCTCAGCCAGGCCATGCTGCTGGACCTGCGGGTCCGGGTCTTCCGGCACACCCAGCGACTGAGCCTGGAGTTCCACGAAAAGTACACGTCCGGCCGGATCATCGCCCGTCAGACCTCGGACCTGGAGGCGCTGCGGGAACTCCTCGATTCCGGTGTCAGCTCCCTCGCCTCGGGCCTGCTGTTTATGGCCTTCACAGCGGTTACGGTATTTGCCCTGGACTGGCGCAGTGGGCTGATTGTGCTGGCGGCGGGCGTCCCCATGTACTTCCTGTCGCGCTGGTACCAGAAGCACTCCCAGATCGCGTTTCGCGAGTCCCGGGTGGTCTCCGCCCGGCTGATTGTGCACTTTGTGGAAACCATGACCGGGATCCGCGCGGTGAAGGCCTTCCGCAAGGAGACCGAGAACGCCCGGAAGTACGGCCAGCTGTCCGAGGACTACCGGCTGGTCACCGTGCGCTCCATCAACCTCAACGGCATTTTCCAGCCCGGCCTGGTGCTGATCGGCAACGTCTGCGTGGCCGTGGTGCTGTTGTTCGGCGGGTTCCGTGTCCTTGGCGGGGACCTCGCCGTGGGCGTGCTGCTGGCGCTGATGCTTTCCACCAAGCGCTTTTTCCAGCCGGTGGACCAGATGGCCATGTTCTACAACTCGTTCCAGAGTGCCCAGGCGGCCTTGGAGAAGGTCTCCGGCCTGCTGGAAGAGGTTCCCACGGTCCGGCCGCCCAAGAACCCCGTGGCGCTCCGCGATGCCCGGGGCACCATCGACTTCAGGGGTGTGGAGTTCGGCTACGGCGACGGCCCGGTCATCATTCCCACCATGGACCTGCACATCCCCGCAGGCCAGACCGTGGCCCTGGTGGGGCAGACCGGTGCTGGAAAATCCACGCTGGCCAAGCTGATCGCCCGATTCTACGACGTCTCTTCCGGCTCCCTGACCCTGGACGGTGTGGACCTGCGCAGCCTGACCAGCACGGACCTGCGCCGGAACATCGTGATGGTCACCCAGGAGGCGTTCCTGTTCAGCGGCTCCGTGGCGGACAACATTGCCCTGGGCCGGCCGGAGGCAACCCGGGCGGAAATCGAGGACGCTGCCCGGGCCGTGGGCGCCCATGACTTCATTACCGAACTCCCCGAAGGTTATGACACGGATGTCAACAAGCGCGGCGGCCGGGTGTCCTCCGGGCAACGGCAGCTGATCAGTTTCGCCAGGGCGTTCCTTGCCCGGCCGGCGGTGCTGATCCTGGACGAGGCCACCTCATCCCTGGATATCCCCTCCGAGCGGCTCGTCCAGCGCGGCCTGGCTCGCCTTCTGCGGGCAACGTCCGACGCCGGCACTTCCGCAGGTGCGCCGGGCTCAGCTGCTGCGGATGGCTCAGTGGGTGCCGGCTCAGCCGCGGCCGGGTCTGCTGCTGCCGGCGGCGGCCGGACAGCACTGATCATCGCGCACCGCCTCTCCACCGTTGAAACTGCCGACCGCGTCCTGGTGGTCCACGACGGCCGCGTGGTCGAGGACGGGACTCCTGCAGAACTCATCGGCGGCGGCGGACGCTTCGCAGACCTCCATGGCGCCTGGAAGGACTCCCTGGTCTGACCCGCGCTGTCGGGCTTTTCCAGCGTCGGGATCTCCCAGCGGCCGCCGATTTCGCATCCGGGCCTGGCGTCGGCTATCCTTGTAAAGTTGCTTTTGCAGCGGATCGGGATGTGGCGCAGCTTGGTAGCGCGCGTCGTTCGGGACGACGAGGTCGCAGGTTCAAATCCTGTCATCCCGACCAATTGAAAGAGGGTCTCCCCCCAGGGGAGGCCCTCTTTTGCATCTCCCGGAGGTCACGTGCCAAGACAAAGAAATAGCCCCGAGGCATGATGACCATGCCCCGGGGCCGCGCCTCCTGAGAGGATTTCTTACATCGGGTCGGGCCAGTTACCTACCCTGGTGATGGTGTATGTTGCGCCGTCGGCCTTGGCCTTGTCCTTGACGGGCTTGGACATGGGATCGGGCCAGTTGCCAACGGCCACAGACACGCGGGTGGTATCGGCGATGGAACCTGCCGACAGGACAGCCGGGGCCGCCGCAGAAAATGCCAAGGCCGCAGCGAGTACGCCAGCGGCCGCAATCTTCTTCAACATATAAGTTCCTCAATACGAGTCGGATTCGTTACAAAGTCAGCACAGTCCTTGTTGACATACATTGTAAAATGTTTTCCACAGGGACTGTCAAGCATTGCGTACAAAGTCTGTCCAGAATTAGGAGGAAACCCGTGGGCAACGGATTCGGGGAGAAGCTCCGCGCGGAGCGTCTCGAACGTGGGCTGACACAGGCTGAACTGGGCAAGGACCTGTATTCCCCCAGTTATATCTCCCTCCTCGAAACCGGCCGCCGTGAGCCGACGGCCGAAGTGATCGAAGAACTCGCCCGCAGGCTGGAGCTTGCGCCCAAGGCGCTGGAAGCCTGGAGCCAGCCCATCACCGTCAGCGACGCCGAATACGTCCTGGCCGGCCTCTACGCGCGCCAGGCCTGGGACCTCAGGGACTACCCGCTGGCGGCCACCCACGCAGCCAACGCAGCCCAGATAGCCCTGGAGGGCAGGAATACCAGCGCGTGGTGGAACATGACCTACATGCAGGCCGAATGCCTGATCAAACAGGGCAACTGGCAGGAATGCCAAAAGATCATGCAGCACCTCCTGGAGCACCCGATGGCCACCGAGTCTGCCGGTCTGGCCGTCCGCGCCCGCCAGATGCTCGCCGCTATCTGCCAGGGACAGGGCCAGCTGAGCACCGCCGTGGAGCATGCACTGGCGGCCGTCCAACTTTGTGGCCAACTGCCCAACGGTGCCACCCTGATCATCGGCGCCTACCGGGCGCTGATCGGTGCACTGGCGGAAAGCGGCCGCCTGGACGAGGCCTGGAAGTACTGCCAGGCCATGAATGACGAGATGGACGAGCACTCAATGTCCCAGCTCGCCGGCGAGGTTGCCTGGGTGATCGGCAACGTGGCCTTTATGCGGCACGATTACCCAGAGGGCATCAAGTACCACGAGCGCGCCGCCCGGATGCTGTCGCCCGCCAATGACATCGATCTCTGGGCCCGTTTCAACAAAGCTTCTGCCGCCGTCCGGCTGTCCTCCGGAATCGTTGAACCGGAAACACTTTCCAGCATCGAGCGCGCCGAGCTGGCCCTGTCCATTGTGGGCGGCAACAAGAGCGACCAGCTCGAAGTTGCGTTCATCCGCGCCCGCTGGCTGTATCTCACCGGCGACATCGTGGCTGCTATCAACAAACTCCGGGAAATCCACGAGGAATCCGGTGCGCTGGCCAAGCACACGGCAGGGGAAGTTTCACTCCTGCTGGGCAAATCGCTAAAGGCTGCCGGCGAGTCGGACGAAGCACTGGTCTACCTCGAAGAGGCACAGAAGGCCTTCAGTGCCGCGGGAGCCTCGGACCGAGTCCAGCAGTCACTGGACGCGGTCCTCGAAATCAGGCTCGCCCAGCAGAGAGCCGCAGCAGCAGCGAAAGCCGTCAAAGCAAGCTAGGACGGGCCCGGCGCGAGGCCGGGCCCGGTAAAAGTGTTCTAGGAGAACGTTCTGCCCGTGATCTTTTCGTAGGCCTCGACGTAGCGGCTGCGCGTGCGGGCCACAACGTCTGCCGGCAGGGCGGGCGGTGCCGCGTCGGAGTTCTTGTCCCAGCCCGATTCGGCCGACGTCAGCCAGTCGCGTACATACTGCTTGTCGTACGAGGGCTGCGCCTTCCCCGGCTCATACGTGGCCGCATCCCAGAAACGCGAGGAATCCGGTGTCAGGACCTCGTCACCCAGGGTGATGGTCCCGGACACGGCGTCGTAGCCGAATTCCACCTTGGTATCGGCCAGGATGATGCCGCGTTCGCGGGCGATCTTCTCGGCGCCGGTGTAGATCTTCAGGGTCAGCTCGCTGAGGCGTGCGGCGATGTCATCCCCCACCATGGCCACAACGTCGTTGTAGGAGATGTTCTCGTCGTGCTCGCCCACCTCGGCCTTCGCGGACGGTGTGAAGATGGCCTGTTCCAGTCGGGATCCGTCCACCAGGCCCGGCGGCAGCGGAATCTCGCAGACCGTCCCCTTGGCCTTGTACTCCAGCAGTCCGGTGCCGGTGAGGTAGCCGCGGGCGATGCATTCCACCGGGAACATGTCCAGCTTCCGGCAGATCATTGCGCGGCCTTCCACGGCCGCCGGCACGCCGTCTTCCACCGTGGATGCCAGCACATGGTGGACCACGTCAAGCTGGTCGAACCACCACAGGCTCAACTGCGTGAGGATGCGGCCCTTGTCCGGGATTTCGCTGGCCAGCACGTGGTCGTAGGCGCTGATGCGGTCGCTTGCCACCACCAGGACACAGTCCTGGCCCACCTGCTGGCGGATGGCTTCGTCCGCCGGTTCGTAGAGGTCGCGGACTTTGCCGGAGTAAACGTGCGTCCAGCCCGGCAGGTCCAAGGTTTCGGTGCTGAAGCCGCGCGGCTTCTGTGGTTCCTGGGCGGAGTTCTCAGTCATGTTTATACCTTCGACTTCGTGACGGGGAGCGCTCCGGTGGCGTTGGACGCAACCTTTATCTCGCCGCGGGCAGCCTTGCGGCCGATGTCCGTCCGGAACTGGGCGCCTTCCAGCTGAACCAGCTCCACGCCGTCGTACGCCCGTTCCCGGGCCTCCACCAGGTCGCTGCCGAGGGCAACAACGGCGAGCACCCGGCCGCCGGCCGAGATAACCTTGCCGTCGTCGTCGAGCGCGGTGCCCGCGTGGATCACGTGCACGCCGTCGAGCTCATCCACTTTCTTGAGTCCGCGGATACGGTCACCGGTGCGCGGGGAGTCCGGGTAGTTTTCGGACGCGACGACGACGGCGACGGCCGTCTCCTTGGACCAGCGCAGCTCCTCTGCCTTGTCCAGTCCGCCCTTGGCGGCTGCCAGCAGCAGCGCACCGAGGGGGGTTTTGAGCCGGGCCAGCACGGCCTGCGTCTCGGGGTCGCCGAAACGGACGTTGAATTCAATGACACGGGTTCCGCGCGTGGTCAGCGCGAGACCAACAAACAGCACACCCACGAACGGCGTGCCGCGGTTCGCCATCTCATTGACCGTGGGCTGGGCCACCCGGTCGATGACCTCCTGGACCAGTCCGGCGGGGGCCCATTCCAGCGGGGTGTATGCGCCCATGCCGCCGGTATTGGGGCCTTCATCGTTGTCGAAGATGCGCTTGAAGTCCTGGGCCGGGGACAGGGCGACTGTGTTGCGGCCGTCGCACAGGACAAAGACAGAGACCTCGGGGCCGTCGAGAAATTCCTCGATCACCACGGTGCCGGCGGCATCGAAGCACGTCTGCGCATGGGCCAAGGCTTCGTCGCGGTTGTTGGTTACCACGACGCCCTTGCCGGCTGCGAGGCCGTCGTCCTTGACCACGTAGGGGGCGCCGAAGGTGTCCAGGGCCGCGGCCGCTTCCCCGGCGTTGGTGGCCACCATCGCCATGGCTGTGGGCACTCCGGCTTCGGCCATGACCTCCTTGGCGAATGCCTTGGAGGCTTCCAGCTGGGCCGCGGCCTTGCTGGGGCCAAAGACCGGAATGCCGGCGTCGCGGACGGCGTCGGATACCCCAGCCGCCAGCGGTGCCTCGGGGCCAACCACCACGAGGTCCACGCCGAGCTTGGTGGCAAGCGCCGCTACGGCGTCGGGATCATTCCCGTCAATGTTGTGGGTGGGGACCAGCTTGCTGATGCCGGCGTTGCCGGGAGCTGCATGGACCTCGGAAACGTTGGGGTCAGCGAGCAGGGAGCGGACAATGGCGTGTTCGCGGCCTCCAGGGCCAATGACGAGTACCTTCACAGTCCCCAAGGGTACTTTGTGCACCCTGCCCTTTCCTAAGGGGGTGTTCCTAAGCTGTGTCCCCGCCCGGCCATCCGCGCGGCCCGGCGCAACGAATGCAAGGCATGAAGAAACTTCTGAAGTGGCTCAAGGGTCCCGCCGCAATGGCTGCGCTGGCAGGCGTAGCGGCTGCCGCCGTAGTACTTTCCGTTGCGGAGCTGATCGGAGCGTTCTTTACGGCCCGGGCAACCCCGGTGATCGCGCTGGGGTCCACTTTCATCGACTTCACACCGCCATGGATGAAGGACTTTGCCATTGCCACGTTCGGCACGAATGACAAGGCCGCGCTGTTCGTGGGGATGGGCCTGACCATATTCCTGTTGGCCTGCGTGCTGGGCGTTGTGGCCTACCGCAAGTGGGCGCTGGGTGTTGCCGGTGTGCTGCTGATGGGCGCGGTGATCGTGGCCAGCGTGGTGACGCGGGCCAGCGTGAAGCCGCTGGAGGCCATCCCTACAGTGCTGGGCACGGTGGCCGGACTGATAGTGCTGCGGTTGCTGATCGCCCCCCTCTGGCGCCTGAAGTCCTGGCCTGAGGCACCTGCCGACACCGGCGCCGAGGAGCCTGACCGTCCTGCCACCAGCCGCCGCCGTTTCTTCGCCGCCGCCGGGATCACTGTGGTCGGCGCCGGCATTGCGGCCACAGGCGGACGCCTGCTCAGTGCCGCCCGCAGCAACATCTCCAAGGCCCGCGAGGCCCTGCAGCTGCCCACACCGGCAAAAGCCGCCGCGGCTGTGCCCGCCGGAGTCCAGTCCCCCGCTGCCGGCGTCACACCCTGGGTCACACCGAACGGGGACTTCTACCGGATCGACACCGCCCTCAGTGTCCCCGAAATCAACGCCGATGACTGGGAGCTCCGCGTGCATGGGCTGGTGGAGCAAGAGGTCCGCCTCACGTTCCAGGACCTGCTCGACGCCGACCTGATCGAATCGCATGTGACCCTCACCTGTGTGTCCAATCCCGTGGGCGGAAACCTCGCCGGGAACGCGCGCTGGCTAGGCCTTCCGATTCGCGAGGTCCTCAAACGGGCACGGCCCAAGGACGGCGCGGACATGGTGCTGTCGACGTCAATCGATGGCTTCAGCGCCTCCACGCCGCTGGAGGTCCTGCAGGATGACCGCGACGCCATGTTGGCGATCGGCATGAACGGCGAGCCGCTGCCGCTGGAGCACGGCTATCCGGTGCGCATGGTGGTGCCCGGGCTGTACGGCTTTGTCTCCGCCACGAAGTGGGTGGTGGACCTGGAAGTGACGCGGTTCGCGGACAGCAAGGCCTACTGGACCCAGCGCGGCTGGTCCGAGCGAGGCCCCATCAAGACCATGGCCCGGGTTGAAGTCCCGAAGTCCTTCGCCAAGGTCCCAGCCGGCCGCCTGGCAATCGGCGGCACGGCCTGGGCGCAGACCCGCGGCATCACCAAGGTGGAAGTCCAGATCGACAACGACCCCTGGGCCGAGGCCATCCTGTCCACCGAGGCGTCCCTCATCACGTGGCGGCAGTGGTCCTTCGACTGGGAAGCCACACCCGGACCGCACTACATCAAGGTCCGCGCCACCGACGGAACGGGCGAGGTCCAGACCGATCAGCGCGCCGATCCGGTACCAGACGGCGCCTCCGGCTGGCAGTCCGTCATGGTCACCGTGGAGTAGCCCGGCATTCGACGATTCCGCCCCTAGACTGGCAATATGCCGCACAACCCGCATGCCACGTTCACCGTGGACTCCGCCGTCGAACTCGCTGTTGTTGAACGAAGCGGTTTTGTGGAGTCCCGGCACATCGGCTCCGCCGTCGTACTGTCCGCCGACGGGTCCGTCGTCACCGAACTCGGCGACATACTGACTCCCCTGTACGCACGGTCCGCGCTCAAACCACTGCAGGCCCTGGCATCCATGCAGTCCGGAGTCCCGTTGCGCGGCGCGCAGGTGGCGTTGGCCTGCGGCAGCCACGTGGGCTCCCTGGACCATATGGATGTGGTGGAGGGCATGCTCAAGGCCGCCGGCGTCCGGGAGGACCAGCTCCAGTGCCCCGCCGCCTGGCCCCAGGACGAGACAGCCCGCAACTGGCTGGTGCGTTCCGAGCGGGGTAAGTCCAGGCTCGCCTTCAACTGCTCCGGAAAACACGCCGCCTTCCTGTGGGCCTGCACGGAAAACGGCTGGGACACCCACAGCTACCTCGAGCCGAACCATCCCCTGCAGCAACGCGTCCGCAGCGTGATCGAGGAATACAGCGGCGAGCGCATCGCCCACCTGGGCATTGACGGGTGCGGCGCCCCCGTTGCCGCTATTTCGCTGACCGGACTGGCCCGCGCATTCTCGATGCTGGCCAAGGCCCCGGGCGACAAGAACTCCAACGCCCGCGCCGCCACCATCGCCACGTCCATGCTCGACTACCCGTGGGCCGTCCAGGGCCGCGGCCAGGCCAACACCATCGTGATGGACGAACTCGGCATCATCGCCAAGATCGGCGCAGAGGGAGTCCTGGCCATGGCCACACCCCAGGGAGTGTCCGTGGCCATCAAGATGCTCGACGGGAACCTGCGCGCCACGTCACTGGTGGGCCTGACCCTCCTCGCCGCGGTTGGCGCCGTGGATATCCCCGGCGTCTCCAGCGTTCTGGAGAAAGTGGTGGATCCGGTGATGGGCGGCGGCCACCCGGTGGGCAAGATCCGGCTGGGTCCGGCCGTCTCCGCGCTCTTGGACTGACATGGCCGTAGCACGCCGTCGGATCGGCATTGAAGAAGGCACTGCGGCACTGGCCGCATGGCAGGAAGCCGCCGCGTCGCCGTCGGACGTTCCACTCCCCCGCAACGTCACGGCCACGGCCGTGCGGTACACGCTGGAGGAGGTGACCGCGCGGGCCCCGGGGAATTCGGTGGAGGTGCGGGTGCCACCGTTCGGAGTCACCCAGTGCGTCGAGGGGCCGAGGCACACCCGCGGAACCCCGCCCAACGTGATCGAGTGCGACGCCGCCACCTGGCTGGGCATGGTGACCGGCCGGTTGAGCTGGACGGACGCTGTCGCGGCCAGCAGGGTGTCCGCCTCCGGTCTGCGCGCGGACCTCTCAGCGCTGCTGCCCCTTTAGCCCTCAAGTTTTTGTCCACTTATTGGCCGGTCCAGCCGATTTTGAGCGGGTTATCTGCCCAAAAAACTCTCAACGCAGCCAGCCCTGTTTGCGGAGCGCCTGCTTCACTCGGGATACCACCCAGCCCGCGCCGTGGGACATGTCAATTCTGTTGATCTTCACCTGCCGCCACCCGGAGTCGGCCACCCGCTGGTCGCGGTAGGCGTCCAATGCCTGCTGTTCTGGCTTCAAATGGTGCATGCCCTCGTACTCGATGCACGTCCTGAACCGGGCGCAGCCGAGATCCGTCCACACTGGCCGGCCAAGGATGTCGTCAACGGGGAAGTTCGGCAGGAACTCCGGCAGCCCGGCGTCGTCCAGCATCAGCCGGAGCACAGTTTCCGGGGGCGAATCGACGCCGACGCGCAGGTATTCGAGCGCAATCCTGGCCTTGCGTACACCATGGACGCCGTTGGCATTGGCTACGAATACCCGGAGCTCGGGCAGGGGAACCATAGCTACCTTTGGCACCCCAAACGTCCTGGTGTGCTCGCTGACGATCGCATCGCCGGCCACAATGAGGTCATCCAGAGGCAGGACAGACCCCAGGTCCACCCAGGTCCTCGCGGGTGAGGTCAACAGCAGCCCATCGACGCTGATGAGGTCACCGTCGCGGATCCGGAGCCGGTGCCCGGCAACGCCCCTCCGCCGAGGCAGCGTCCCAGCGTTACGGCGCGAAAGGTGAAGGAAGCGGCCGGGCTCGCGAAAATGAGGACCGCTTTTCTTACCCCAAGGAACAGGTTCGACGACGGCGGTCACCGGGCCGCCGTCGTCGGGCCTGAACTGGGCCCAAAGCGGGAGGGGAACGCCGAGGACTTCCGCTGCCGTCAGCAGGCTTGCGAAGGTTTCCCCATCCAACTGGGTGTGGGACCTTGCCAGTGCATGGAGACTGTGCGCACCGGATTTGGGCACACGGATCCCGCGGCTTGGCAGGTGCAGGTCGTCTCCAAGCAGGCGTTTCGCGGGGATGCCGGCCAAGACGGCCTCGGTCAGGGTAAACGGCCTCGCGCCGATCTCTTCCGGTAGTGGCTGCCGTCTGCTCATAGTCCCATTGAGACACCGATGGTGCAGCAGTATTGAGTTATCCACAGGGCAACCTCCCCACCTCGGAGTTTTTGTCCAGATAATCGGGCCCAAGGGTCAGATTTGGGGATTACCTGAACAAAAACTCGGGCGGCGGGTCAGTCAGTCCGACAGCGTCAGCAGCCTGCCAAGGGCGCTTGCCTGCAGGCTGTCCAGGATGTCCCGGGGCCCGGCATAGACCTCGGCCGCACCGGCCGCCCGCAACTCAGCGGCGCTGGTCCCCCCGCAGGTGACGCCGATGGCGGGGATACCCAACGCTGCGGCGGCCTGCATGTCCCAGACCGCGTCACCTACGTAGACGGCGTCTGCCGCAGCCACACCAACAGCTTCCAGTGCTGCCACCAGGATGTCCGGCGCCGGCTTGCTTGCCTTCGCATCGTCGGCGCTGGTGGCGGCATGGATGAACGAGTCCGCACCGAGGGTCCTGCGGTTGGCCGCCAGATCCTGCGTTCGGGCCGATGATGCCAGGGCGACGGCGAGTCCCCCGGCGTGGCACTGGGCCAGCAACTCCTTGGCGCCGTCCAATGGACGCAGCGACGGCCAGCTCTGTGCGAACACCGCCGCATGGCTGGCCAGGATGTCGTCATCTGCCTCCCGGTCCCGGCCAGCAGGAAGGAGGGTCTCCACCAGTCGCGCTCCGCCCATCCCTACACAGCGGTGAATGGCGGCCATGGGGACATCATGCTGGTGCTGGCGGAAGGCCTGCCACCACGCAAGCGTGTGGATATACGCTGAGTCCACCAAGGTCCCGTCCACGTCAAAAAGGACACCCCGCTCTCTGCCGCGGACCAGGGCATGGCTCTGGGTGATCATCACCCAGCCACAGCGCGAGCGGCCCCGGACAGCTTCCTGCCGCGGGCAGCGCTATCCTTCGACGCCGACGCGGCGCCAGTCCGGACCCGGATGACTGCTCCGGCACCGTTGCCGCTGCGGTCCCTGATCAGGCCGGTGCCGGCAATCTCGCGGGCCATCCCAATGCCGGCCACCGCGGCATTCTTGGTGGGAAAGGTCACGGAGATTGCCATCAGGTTCCCGGAACCGTCCAGCATCCGTACCCTGTAGCCGCCGTCGGGCGCATCCACCAGCTCAAAATGTCCGGCCATTACAACCACCCCTCGTTCAGTCACGGCGCTGTGCCTTTTGGGAGCGTTCCGCGATTCTAGTAAGTATACTTACCTTCCTTCCGGAGGTGAAGACCGGGCCGGGCGTCAACCCGTCATTGCCCCGGTTTTTCGGCCTCCGGTGGAATAGGTGCGTCACTGCGGCGAACTGTACCCTGATGAAGCTCAAGAGCGCTTGTCACAAGCGCGAAGTGACTGAAGGCCTGGGGCGTATTGCCCAACTGCCGGCCGGCCCGGACACCCCATTCCTCGCTGAGAAGACCCACGTCGTTGCGCAGTTCCAGGAGGCGTTCGAAGAGTTCGGTGGACTCCTCGGTGCGTCCCGCGCCCAGCAGGGCCTCCACCAACCAGAAGGAGCACGCCAGGAACACTCCCTCGCCTCCCGGGAGGCCGTCGTCGCTGTCGGCGGGACGGTAGCGCAACACAAAACCGTCTTCGGTCAGCTCCCGCTGGATGGCGTCAATGGTCCCCAGCACGCGGGGATCATCCGGCGGCAGGAAGCCCACCCGGGGGATCAGCAGGAGGCTGGCGTCAAGTTCAGGCCTCCCGTACGACTGCACGAAGGTGTTGCGGGCAGGGTCGAAGCCGTTGGCCATGACGTCCCGGTGGATGTTGCCGCGCAGTGCCTCCCAGCGTTCCACGGGGCCGGGCAGACCGAAATCACGGACGCCCTTGACCATCCGGTCCGCGGCCACCCAGGCCATCACCTTCGAATGCGTGAAATGGCGCCGCGGCCCGCGCATCTCCCAGAGTCCGTTGTCCGGCTGGTCCCAGATGGTCTCCAGATGCTGCATCAGGGCCACCTGAACGTCCCAGGATTCATCCGCGTGTTTGAGCAGGGAAGTCCTGGTCAGCGCAAGGCAATCGAGCACCTCCCCCCAGACGTCCAGCTGAAGCTGCTCCGCGGCGCCGTTCCCGGTCCGTACCGGTTTCGAATTCTCGTACCCGGCAAGCCATGGCAGTTCTATCTCCGGAAGCCTGCGTTCGCCGTGGATGCCGTACATGATCTGCAGGTCGGCCGGATCGCCTGCCACAGCGCGGAGCAGCCAATCGCGCCAAGCAGCGGCCTCGGCGGTGTAGCCGGCGGCGAGGAGGGCCTGCAAGGTCATAGCGGCGTCCCGCAGCCAACAATAGCGGTAGTCCCAGTTGCGGGGGCCGCCGAGCTGTTCCGGCAGGGACGTGGTGACGGCGGCCACGATGCCTCCGGTGGGGGCGTAAGTCAGCGCTTTCAGTGTCACCAGCGAACGGACCACGGCGTCCTGGTACTTTCCTTGCACTGTGCACTGGGACGCCCAGCCGCGCCAGTAGGCCAAAGTGGTGCGCAGCACTTTCTCGGCATCTACGTTGTGCGGGCGGGGAACATGGCTGGGCGCCCACGTCAGGACAAAGGGAACGCGCTGCCCCGCGTGGACGGTGAAGTCGCTGACGGAGTGCATATTCTCGCCGAGAAGGGGGGCCTCGGTGACAAAGTAGACGGAGTCGGGCCCGGCGACAGCATGCAGGCCGTGCTTGTCGCGGCGCACCCAGGGGATGATGTGCCCGTAATCGAACCTCAGCGCCAGTTCGCCATGCATTCTCACGCTTCCGCTTACGCCCTCCACGATCCGCACGATGTCCGCAACTTCATCGCGCGGCGGCATGAAGTCAATAACCCTGACAGTGCCGTCTGCGGTCTCCCATTCCGTTTCCAGGACCAGGGTCCCCTCCCGGTAACTTCGCCTGGTGCACGTGCCGCCGCCCGCCGGCGCCAGAAGCCAGCGTCCTGCCTCCGGCGTATCCAGGAGGGCGTTAAAACATGCCGGGGAGTCGAAGCGCGGCAGGCAAAGCCAGTCGATGGAGCCCTCGGTGCTGACGAGGGCGCCGGTGTGGAGATCGCCAACAACTGCATAGTCTTCGATGAGCGCCATTCCCATACCCTGCCACAAGGACGGTCCCCTCCCGGGAAAGCGGTCAATGAAAGCGCAAAGTACAGCGGTGTAGCCTGAAGCGACGGCCGGTCCACACACACCGGAGGCATCATGGATCATCCTTCATCCCTGCGGGTCAGCTGACGGTGGCTGTACATATCGGCACGTCCGGCTGGAGCTACGGAGCGTATTGGCCGCTGCTGGCACGAGCTGGGCGACAAACGGGCTGTCCTGTTGGTTCAACTGCTTCCACAGCTGGAACGCGATGATGCCCGGCTGGATTACTTTCTCGCCGCCCTCCCGTGGTGGATCCGGGTGACCGTGGAATTCCGGCATACCAGCTGGGACCATCCGGCGGTGTACGCCCTGCTGGAACGGCACCAGGCCGCTTACTGCATCATGAGCGGCGCCAATCTGCCGTGTATCCTCCGCGCCACAGCGCCCTTCGTCTACCTCCGTCTGCACGGCCCTGACCATCAGTACCTGTACGGCGGTTCCTACTCCGATACGGACCTGCAATGGTGGGCGGACCGGATCCGCGAATGGTCCGCGGCCGGCAAGGACGTTTATGTCTATTTCAATAACGACGGCGGCGGGAACGCCGTGCGGAACGCCGGCACCCTCCGCCGACTCCTTGGTGAGGGCTGAGTGAGGCTGACGTCACGCACGACGGCGGGACCGCCCGACGTGCCCGGCGCGTGGCTGCGCTGTGGCAGAGTGGAGGCATGGACAGGGCTCCTCAGAATTCACCGCAGAACACTCCGCATGCCGCACCACTGTCCGGCACCCAGCTTTTCCGCCTGGCGCACCGGATCTCAGACGTCGTCAACGGCGTCCGCGTCCGGCTCGCCAGGCGCTGGAATTTCACGCCACAGACCATTGCGTACCAGGGCTACGGTTCTTCCGGCTGGGTACGCGTGCTGGGCCGCGTCATGCTCACCAGCATTCCTGTACCAGGCAGCAAGGCCGAGCACGCAGCCCGAAACGGTACGCAAAACGTCCGCGGCTGGCGGGCCTTCACCAGCGTCCCGGTGCAGTTGGTCGAGGTGGAAATCACCATCGGCGGGGTCACCACCCGGGTCCGGGCAGACCGGGGCGGCCTCGTCGACACAGTGGTGGACGTGCAGCTCCCGCCCGGCTGGCACACCGCCATCCTGCGGGCCGACGGGACCGAACCCGTGGAGACGCTGATCCAAGTGATTGATGCCGAGGCCAAGTTCGGCATTGTGTCGGACATCGACGACACCGTCATGGTCACCGCCCTGCCCCGGCCGTTCCTGGCACTGTGGAACACATTTGTCCTCAGCGAACGGGCCCGGATGGCCACGCCGGGGATGGCCGTCCTGCTGGACCGCCTCACCCTTGAACACCCGGACGCGCCGGTCATCTATCTGTCCACGGGTCCGTGGAATGCCGCCCCCACCCTGGCACGGTTCCTAAGCCGGAACATGTATCCCTCCGGCGCCCTCCTGCTCACCGACTGGGGTCTGACCCAGGACCGCTGGTTCCGCAGCGGGCAGGAGCACAAGCACCGCAACCTGGAGCGCCTCGCGAAGGAATTTCCGGATATGCGCTGGCTCCTGATCGGCGACAACGGCCAGCACGACGAGCAGATTTATTCAGGCTTTGCCCAGGAAAACGCCGACAAAGTAGCCGCCATCGCCATCCGGCAGCTCTCCGTCAGCGAGTCCGTCTTCGCCGGCGGGCACTCCGAGGACGGCGACCACACCACCTCGGTGGTGCCCTGGATCTATTCGCCGGACGGCGCCGGGATGGCCAAACAGCTCAAGGTCCTGGACCTTCTCTAGGCCCGCCAGGCCCGCCACCCCGCCGGTCTGAGGGGCGCACCCGAGGTGGTCACACCGTCGTCGGAAATTACCGCTGTTCGGGAAGTACGGCAGTGTCCGCTTCCTCACTGGCTGCCTGCGCGACGGCGATGCCGGCCGCCGCGGCAAGGTTCCGCTCCTCGATGAGCTCCTGAAGCCAGAAGTAGGACGCCTTCGGCGTGCGCTCCAGGGTCTCGAAATCAACATGCAGCAGGCCGAACGGCTGTTTGTAGCCTGCCGACCATTCAAAATTGTCCATGAGTGACCACACGTAGTAGCCGCGGAGGTCTATGCCCTCCGCTTCGCCGCCGGGAGCCGTGGCCTTCAGCGCCGACTCGATGTGGTCCGACAGGTATTTCAGCCGCCGCTCATCCGGAATGAAGGTGGTGTTGGTGGACTTGTCGCGAACGATGATGTCCTCAAAACTGGCCCCGCCCTCGGTGATGATCACCGGTGGCAGATGCGGGTAACGCTCCGCCATTTCCTTCAGAGCCACTCCCATGTACTCGGGCTTCACCGGCCAGCCGTAGGCGGTGACATCCGCTTCGGGCCAGGCCTCCACGTGGAACGGCGTGGAGCCGTTGCCGGCTGAACTCAGGTCGCTGCCCATGGCCTCCGCCATGGTGGCCGGCACCGCCCCGTCGCCGGGACCGACGGCTACCTTGGTGGGCATGTAGTAGTTCAGTCCGTAGAAATCCAGCGGCTGCGAGATGATTTCCATGTCCTCGTCCGGATGCTCGAAGGAGCCGAAGAACTTCGCGGCGCGGATGATATCCGGATATTGGCCCGTGAGAACTGGGTCCGCGTACAGCCGGTTCTGTGCAATGTCCATCAGGCCGGCGCTGATCCGGTCCAGGGGGTTGATGGAGTTCGGGACCATGGGCGAGTACACGTTGGTCATCCCGATCTCGCCCGGGACCCCCGCCGCCCGCAATGCCTGCAGCGCGAGCCCATGGCCCAGAAGCTGGTGGTGCACGGTGGGCAACGCCTTGAGCATAAGGGCTTCGCCCGGCGAGTGCAGGCCCATGGTGTAGCCGTTGGTGCTGACTGTGGCGGGCTCGTTGATGGTGACCCAACGGGCAACACGGTCGCCGTACGCAGCAGCGGCAATCGCGGCGAACTCGCCGAGACGATGGGCGGTATCGCGATTCATCCAGCCGCCGGCGTCGTCCAATGCCAGCGGAGTGTCCCAGTGATAGAGGGTGACCATGGGCGAAATACCGTTGGCCAGGAGCTCGTCCAGGAGCCGGTCGTAGAAGTCCAGCCCGGCAGAGTTCACCGGGCCACTGCCGTTGGGCTGGATCCGCGGCCAGGACAGCGAGAACCGGTACGAGTCGACGCCCAGCTGCTTCATGAGGGCAACATCGCCGGGCATGCGGTGATAGTGGTCGCAGGCCACAGCCGGGCTGTGGCCATCCACGATGGCGCCTTCCTTGGCCGAAAACACGTCCCAGCCCGCCGGGCCCCTGCCATCCTCGGTGAGCGCGCCCTCGATCTGGAAGGCCGCCGAGGCCACTCCCAACGTGAAGTCCGCCGGGATGATGGCGGCCAGGTCCCTAGCGGAAATGTGCATGGATTCAGTCCTTCGTGACCGAGAAAGCGTGGAACGGGTACGTCCCAGAATGACATACGGCCGGGCTGCTGACGAGCGTCACTGCTAGGGACTGTTCCCCAGTTTCCACTGACCCAGCCCGACTACACCAAACGTTGCCGTAGGACCTGATACGCAGCGCCAGGCGGTGGCCATGGGGCTCTGGCTCTTCAGCTTCGAAGGACACAAGCTGGCGGTCTTCCAGCGCGACGCGGACCCGCGGACCGGGCGTCAAACGGCCACCGTGGAAGTGCTGGCCACCGGTCCGGAACAGCCAACGGGTTCCTGGCCGACTTCCGTGTCCGGATGGACAACCACAGCGTCCTCAAGGGCCAGGTCATCTCCCTGGTCATGTCCGAGTATGGGCCGAGCACGGCCGGAGTGACGTTCCACCACCGCCCCAGCCTCCCGGCGTCGGACGTCATCATGCCCGACGGCCTGCTGCAGAAGATCGCCCCGGTGTCCGATTCACATCCGGCTGCAGCCGTGGAGGACCTGATGGCCGACGCCGAAACCTCACCCGCAGCCTGCTGGGCAGCGGCACGGACGCGGCCGGCTCATTGTGAGCCGAAGAGGAACTCCTTGGCGTGCGCCACGGCCTTCCGGAAGGCATCGTTCCGGAGCGTGACGAGCTGCTCCGCGTCGCCATCTGCCGGCTCCAGATAGCCGGTGTATCCGGGCCGCAGCACCCAGACGTCGCCGGCGGGCGGAAGATAGAACACCCCAAACGACCGCTGCTGCCCGTCCTCGGTGGTCCATACGGGAACCACTGCCAGGGCCGCGCCGGTGGCAGGGTTGATCCATTGGGCCCGGGGCACCGGTTCTTCGTGGGCTTCGGGGTCCAGGAAGGGCGCAGTGCCCTTGCCCCAGCGCTGTTCGAAGCGTTCGTGGAAGGCAGAGATCAGGTGGGAGTCGTAGCGGCGCCAGTCGCTCATTGGTTTATCCGCCTCCTCGCGGTGATGGCTGTCGTCTTAGGGTTCATGCCCACGGCCCGCTTTCCCAGCGCACCGGCATGATCCTGATGGTGTTGCCGGCCGGGACGTACCGGTTGCTGACCTTCCGGACCGGGATGACGGTCGGGGTGCCACCCGGCGCACTTGTTCTGTTGCGGCTCCGGCCGTAGGCCGCGCGCCGCGCCGGGTCTCCGAGCACAGCGTAGGCCTGCATGATCCGCGGCAGCTCTCCATCATCGACGTCGCGGTCACCCACTGGGCTGCCGTCGATATCGGGGTGGTGGGTGCGCATCAGCGCCCGGTAGGCACGGGAAATCTCCTGCTGGCTGGCATCGGGTTTCACCCTCAGGGCGGCGTAGTAGTCCGGCTGGCTGGTCATGGCGGTACTTCCCGGGCAATCTTACGGCGACGGAGCCGGGGCACCGGCTGCAACCGGTGCCCCGGCAGTCCGGGCCTACCTACCGATCTCGTGCAGGGACCCCTGCTTGTTTTCGATCTCGATCCTGCGCGGCTTAGCCTGCTCCGACACCGGGATGCGCAGCGTCAGGACGCCCTGGTCGTAGCTGGCCTTGATGTTGTCCGCATCAAGGGTGTCACCCAGGATCAGCTGGCGGCTGAACACTCCGCGCGGCCGCTCTGAGGCCACCAGTTCCACATTGGGCTGCGTGGGATCCTGGCGCTCCGCCCGGACAGTCAGTACGTTGCGTTCAACGTTGAGGTCCACCGAATCGGTCTTGACACCCGGGAGGTCGAACGCCACCACGAACTCGCCGTCCTCCTGCCAGGCGTCCATAGGCATGGCCGCCGGCCGGGCGGCGGTTCCGAAGACCTGCTGGGCGAGCCGGTCCAGCTCACGGAACGGGTCCGTACGCATCAACATCATTTCTCACTCCTTCAGTTTGAGATGTTGAATCCAGTTCATCTACCCACCCTCAGTTATCTGTGTTGGTGGATATAGATTTTTTATAGCACTCGTGCGAGACTGATGCAACACCACGGGAGGGAATTTTGGAGTGGACGCGGTCGGTGGAACACCAGCACGAAAACCGGGTCCTCGGGCCGGGCAGGCACTGTATGCCATCTCTGTGGCGGCAAAGCTGGCAGGGACCGGGCAGCAGAACATCAGACTCTACGAGACTAAAGGCCTGATCCTGCCGGAGCGAACGGCCGGGGGCACGCGTCAGTATAGTGATGCGGATGTCGCCCTGCTCCTGCACATCGGGGAACTCCTGGATCAGGGACTCAATCTTGCCGGCATCGCCAAAGTATTGGAGCTCGAGGTAGCGAACGCCGAACTACGCCTAGCCCTCAGACGGGCCAGGTCACGACCGGACGCGTAGCGGCCACGGTCCCGGCGTCGCTCAGGCCCTGCTCCCGCCCGCCAGCCGGTAGGACTCCGCCAGCAGTTCGCCGAGTTCCTCGGTGCCTATACGGGCCAGCCGGACCAGCACCAGCTGCGGCGATCGCTCATGGTGCCGGGTCCAGAAGTACGTCTCGGGTTCCGTGCCGGCCAGCGCCTCCCGCTCGGTTGTCTTCACCGTCAGCACCCCGTCCTCCCACATGCGTGCCATCAGCGTCTTCGCGAACCAGGCGGGCTGGTCCCAGCTGCTGCGCTCGGTGACACCGGGGAGTGCCAGGCACATGCTCCGCACATCATCCTCGGTTGCCATCGCGGCTAATCTCCCGGCGCGTCCGCTTTGGAGAGCTCGCCCGTGATCCGTTCGCCGGGGATTCGGGCGGTCCGCCACGTATCCAGTGCGATGACGGCACCGAGGATCAGGAGCGAAAGCGTAATCGAGGCAAGGGCGTCGCTGAACCAGTGGTAGCCGAGGTACAGGCGGCTCACAGCGGCGAGAACTATGCCGATGCCCGCACCAACGAAGCCGAAGGCTGCCGACGTCGGGTTTTCCCGCCGCGAGAAGACGAGGAACGTGGTCACCAGCAGGAAGTCGCTGGCACCCAGGACGTGGCCGGACGGGAACGAGAAAGTGTGGTCGGCGCCGAACAGCATCAGGTCCACGGGCGGCCGCGAGCGCTGGACGATCGCCAGGATGATCTGCGATATCACGACACCGGTGAGCATGGCGGCGGCGAGCATAATGGGCCGCCAGGCGTGCTTGGCCGCGAACCCCCAGACCACCGTCACCACCAGCACGATGACCGGCAGGGCGACGGGACCGAAGACTACGGCGAGGAATATCATAGCGGCAGTGAGGGTCTCGGACCGGAGCGAGAGCAGCCAGTTGCGGATGGATTCGTCGGGACCCCACGGGCCGGTGTTGCTCTGCAGGACGCCCATCAGCGTAACGACGAACAGCAGGGCCCCCACGGCCATAAGGACCACCGCAGTCCGGTACAGAGCCGTGCGCGCGGCCGGTTCCATAAAGCGTTCCTCCACCACGAACTTGTCATGGAAGGTTCGCCAAAGAGTGTTCTTGCGTGCCTGTTCTGCCACTGTGTTTCCGTCCGTGCGCCGTTGAGGAGTCCTAAGGTGAAGATTATCCCTTCTGCCCGGCGCCGGGCCCACTCAGCCCGGCCGTTTGCCGTGCCGCCGGGCTTGTCAGCCTGCCGGGGTAGCCTGACTCAGTGGGTGTGATGAATGAGTTGATCAACAGGCAGGGCGTGGATGCACTCGCCGGAATCCTGGCCGTGACCGCTCCGGCCACGGCTTGGCCGCACGTTGCTGCCGCCGCGGCGCACTTGGACGGGTTGAGCCTTCGCGGCCGTACGGATGCGGTCAGCAGGGCGCTGCTGGCGGACGTGCGGGAGCTTCCAGATCCGGGATATCCGACGGCGGCGCGCACCTTCCGGAGTGCTCTTTCCAACGCCGGTTTCTCGGGGTGGATCCTCTGGCCAGTGTCCGAGGCCGCCGTCACGCTGGCGCTTGAAACACGGGACGGGTTGAAATCCCGCCACGACTTTGACGACTGCCTGGCCTTCTTGGCCGAACTGACCCCGAGGCTCACCGGCGAGTTCGCCATCCGCCGGCTGCTGGCCGCTGACCTGGAGCGTTCCATGCAGATTATCCAGGGCTGGACCGGGCATCCGGACGAGCATGTCCGGCGGCTGGCCAGCGAGGGGACGCGGCCGTACCTCCCCTGGGCGGTGCGGGTACCCGCCGTCGTGCTCCATCCGGAGGCGTCCCTCCCGATTCTGGACGCATTGTACCGGGACCCTTCGGAGTACGTGCGGCGGTCGGTGGCGAACCACCTCAACGATGTGGCGCGGCACGCGCCAGCTCTGGTAGTGGCGACGGCGGCTCGCTGGCTATCCGCGCCGGACGCCAACACCGCATGGGTGGTCAGGCATGGCCTGCGGACTTTGATCAAGAAGGCCCACCCCGGCGCGCTCGCGCTGCAGGGGTTCGCGCCGGCGTCGGTGGCTGTCTCGGGTCCCCGGCTGGACCGGAACTCGGTGGCCATGCCGGGTGAACTGGCTTTCGACTTCGCAATCGCCAACACCGGTAACTGCGATGCCCGGCTCGCCATTGACTATGTGGTCCATTACGTCAAAGCCAACGGCACGCAATCGGCCAAGGTCTTCAAGCTTGCGGCGCTCACCCTCGCCGCCGGTGAGACCCGCACACTCTCGAAGCGTCACGCCTTCCGGCAGATGACCACCCGCGTGCACCATGCGGGGGTCCATGCCCTTGAGCTGCAAATCAACGGGATCCGGCACGGACATACGGAGTTCGAGCTGCACCTCTGAGGTGGGAGGCACTGCGGGTACCTGTATCAACAGCCACTCCTCCGCATGCGGAATGTGCGGTTGGCTAGTAAGGGAAACACCCGGGCTCCGGCCCCTGACGAAGTGCTGAGGAAACGAAAATGCGAGCAACCATCATGTATGGCGCCGGCGACGTGCGCGTGGAGAACGTGCCTGACCCCGTCATCCAGAATCCGACCGACGCCATCGTGCGGATCGTCAATTCCTGTATCTGCGGCTCCGACCTGCACCCTTACCACGGCATGCCCGCGTCCAGGCAGGGCAGCCCCATGGGCCACGAGTTCATCGGCGTCGTCGAGGAAACGGGCAAGGACGTCTCCACCCTGAAGAAGGGGCACTTCGTCATCGCCCCGTTCGCTTGGTCCGACGGGACCTGCGATTTCTGCCGCGAAGGCCTGCAGACCTCCTGCCGCCACGGCGGGTTCTGGGCCTCCGGCGGGATCGGCGGCGCCCAGGCCGAGGCCGTCCGCGTGCCTTTCGCCGATGGCACCCTGGTCAAGGCCCCGGTGGGCGAGGACAGCGAGCTGCTGCCGTCCCTACTGACCCTTTCCGACGTCTACGGCACCGGCTACCACGCCGCCATCAAGGCGGGCGTCAACGCCCGGACCACTGTCACGGTCATCGGTGACGGCGCCGTCGGGCTGATGGCGGTGCTGTCCGCCAAGCAGCTCGGCGCCGAGCAGATCATCCTGATGGGCCGGCACAAGGCCCGCACTGACCTGGGCCTCGAATACGGCGCCACTGACGTGGTCGCCGAACGCGGTGAGGCCGGCATCGAGAGGGTCCGCGAGCTCAGCGGCGGCGACGGAACCCACACCGTTCTTGAGTGCGTGGGGCACCGCCCGGCGTACGACCAGGCCCTCGGCGTCATCCGCCCGGGCGGCGTCATCAGCCGCGTGGGAGTGCCCCAGTACGAGGACGCCCCGATCGGTTTCGGCTCCATGTTCGGCCCGAACATCACGCTCACCGGCGGCCCCGCCCCGGTCCGCGCCTACATCGAGACGCTCCTGCCCGGCGTCCTTGACGGCACCGTCAACCCGGGCAAGGTGTTTGACCGGACCATCAGCCTGAACGAGGTCCCCGACGGCTACCGCGCAATGGATTCCCGCGAGGCCCTGAAGGTCCTGGTCCGGCTCACTGGGCAGCTCCATGGACTGGTAGTTCAGGTCAAGGTCACCCACTACCGGGTGATGCAACCGCTTGAGCCCGCTGCGGTGGAAGACAACATCCCGGGAAGCCCAACGGTCTCTGAACAGCTCGCTCTGCGTCGACAGCTCGCCGACGAGGCGGATCAGCTCGGGGTCATGCGGATGGCGGCCTGCTTCAAGCCGGAGCATGGCCGCGGCATCGTTGACGATCTGATCGTAGTCACGCCAGAACTCCCGGGCCGCCGGGTCAAGGTAGGTAAAGCGGGTGGTGTTCACAGGCCGGTGCGCGCTTTGGAAAACGGGCGAGTAAAGGGCACGCCCCATCCGGTTGGCAGCCAGGATGTCGTGGCGGCCGTTGCGAACCCACGCCGGCGCGTCAGCCATCGCGTCGAGCACCTGCTGGACCTCGGGCCGGACCGTACTGGAAGGTTTACTGCCGCTCCTGCGGACCGGACCGGCGGCGCGGGCGAGGTCAAAAAGATGCTCCCGCTCGGCTTCGTCCAGCTTCAGCGTGCGCGCGAGAGAATCCAGAACGCTTTCCGACGCCCCGGCGAGGTTGCCGCGCTCCAGCCGCACGTAGTAATCCACGGAAACACCGGCCAGCATCGCCACTTCCTCACGCCGCAGGCCAGCGACCCGCCGATTCCCGCCGTATGCAGGCAACCCAGCCTGCTCCGGCGAAATCCGCGCCCGCCGGGAACTTAGAAACTCCTTTATGTCCGCGCGCACATCTCCCATACCCCTACGGTAAGCGCCTGCGGTCGCGGGCGGCAGGCACTGTCAGTACCTGCCTGCTCCGCGCCCCGGCCAAGCCCCGGCTGCTACCGCTGGGTGGTTCCGCTGGCGGTGGCGCCCAGCATGGCGAGCTCGGCCCGGCTGGGCAGGCCCTCCCAGTCGCCGGCAGTGCTGACGGCGAAGGCTCCCATAACGGAGGCGCGTTGCAGGCGGCCGGCAACGTCCTCGCCGTCGAGCAGGGCAGAGAGGTAGCCGGCGGTGAACGCGTCCCCCGCGCCCACGGTATCGATGCTGGTCACTGCTACAGCGGGAGCCTCGAACCGTCCGGAGGCGGTGTGGACGCCGGCGCCGGCGGCACCCCGCTTGACCACCACTTCCCCGACCCCCTGCTCCAGCAACGAGGCAGCGAGGACTGTTTCGGCGTCGTCGTTCTTTAGGGAATTGGAGCCGCTCAGGGCGGCGGACGCAACCAGGTCCAGTTCGTCGTCGGACGCTATCAGGATGCTGACGTGCCGTGCGATGGGTCCCAGCACGGCGCGGGCTTCGTTCCGGGTCCAGAGCCGGCCGCGGTAGTTGACGTCGAGAGAGACCACCACGCCGTCGGCTGCGGCGCGCTCGGCGGCGTATTCAATCGCCTTCCGGGCTTCCGGGCTGAGGGCGGCGGTGATGCCTGTCAGGTGCAGGACGCGCGGGCCGGCCGCGAGGGCACTGTCCACGTCGTCCCGGCTGACGGTAGAACCGGCCGAACCGGCGCGGTAGTAGAAGGCCCGGGTGACGTCGGCGGTCCGCTGTTCGAGGAACATCACGCCCGTGCTGCGGGACGGATCCACCCGGCACTTGGTCCCGATGCCCTCGGAGCGGAGCTGCCGCAGGATGTATTCGCCGTGCGGATCGGCGCCAACTGCACCGGCCCACGTGACGCTGTGGCCCAGCCGGGCGACCCCTACAGCGACGTTCGATTCGGCGCCGGCCACGTGCATGGCCAGGCTGCCGCCGGCGGACAGCGGCCCGGCGGACCGCAGCGACACCATGGATTCGCCGAACGTCAGAAGGTCGACGGCGGCGCTCACCGCACGCCCGCGGCGTCGGTCACTGCCGCGGCCGGCCCGGCGGTCGCTGCGGCAGCCCGGCGGGCAAAGGAGTCCGCCAGGTCCACAAACGCCCGGGCCCGCCCGCGCATCGGGGCGAGGTCCCCGCCGGAGCCGGCGTCGCCAAACAGCGGCCCGCCGAGCCCGACGGCGATCGCGCCGGCTTCCCAGTACCCCGCGGCCTCGTCCAGGCCTACTCCGCCCACCGCGATGAACGGGATACCGGGGAAGGGATCGCGCAGCGCCTTAAGGTAACCCGGGCCACCGACGGAGGCGGGGAACAGCTTGATGGCCGTGGCACCGCGGTTCATCGCTTCGTAGGCCTCGCTGGGCGTCAGGGCCCCGGCCAGGACCGGGATTCCCTGCCGCGCCGATTCTGCGATCGAGTCGGCCAGCGACGGTGTGACCATAAACTGGCCGCCCGCCTCGGCAACGTTGTCCACATCCTGCACGGTCAGAACGGTTCCGCCGCCGACATAGCAGCCGGCCGGTGCGGCAGCGCGGACTTCGCGGATGGCCTCCAGCGCGCCCGGTGTGGTCAGGGCGATTTCGACGAAGCGGAACCCTTCCGCCATGGCGGCGAGGGCGGCCTGCGCCGCGGCCGGCCCGTCCGTGCCGCGCACGATTCCCACGAGCCTTGACTCCCGGATTCCGGCCAGCAGGCCTGTGGCAGTGCTGTCAGTGCTGTCAGAAATGTCCGTGCTGTCAGTCATGTTGTTTACCATTCTGCAAATGCTCCGTCCGAGTGGCGCCAGACCGGCCCGCGCCAGGCATGGCCGCGCTTGTCCGCGGCGCGGACCACGGCCTCGTCGATTTCAATGCCGAGGCCGGGGCCGGTCAGCCGTTCGATATGGCCGTCCACGAACTTCAGCGGGGACTTGTCCACCACGTAGTCCAGGACTTCGGCACCCTTGTTGTAGTGGATTCCGATGCTTTGTTCCTGGATCAGGAAGTTGGGCGTCGCGAAGCCCACCTGCAGGCACGCTGCCAGGGCCAGCGGCCCCAGCGGGCAGTGCGGGGCCAGCTGCACGTCGTAGATTTCGGCGAGCGAGGCAATCTTGCGGACCTCGGTGATGCCGCCGGCGTGCGACAGGTCCGGCTGGGCCACGGCGATCCCGGCCTGCAGGGCCGGCAGGAATTCCTGCCGGCTGTAGAGCCGCTCACCGGTGGAAACCGGCGTCGTGGTCGAAGAGGTGAATTCGCGCAGCAGGTGCGTGTTTTCCGGGACCACGGGTTCCTCGAGGAAGAACGGCCGGTAGGGTTCCAGCAGCGGCGCCACCCGGCGGGCGTTGGCCAGGCTGAAGCGGCCGTGGAAGTCCACCGCGACGTCCCGGTGGTCCCCCAGCACTTCGCGGGCCGCGGCAACACGGCGGACGACGCCGTCGATCTCGGCCACCGAGGCGACGGGGCTCATCCGGCCGCTGGCATTCATCTTGACGGCGGTCAGGCCCACTTCCAGCTGGGCGCTGATCTGGTCTGCCACCTCGTTGGGCTCGTCCCCGCCCACCCAGCCGTACATCCGGATCCTGTCGCGTACGTGGCCGCCCAGGAGCTGGTGCACCGGGGTGTTGAAGTGCTTGCCCGCGATATCCCACAGTGCCTGATCCAGCCCGGAGACGGCACTGGCCAGGATGGGTCCGCCGCGGTAGAAGGAGCCCTTGGTCATGACCTGCCAGTGGTCTTCGATCCGGAGGGCGTCGTTGCCGATCAGCAGCTCCGAGAGCTGCTCGACGGCGGTGCGGACCGTTTCGCTGCGCCCCTCGCAGGTTGCCTCGCCCCAGCCGACAATCCCGCTCCCGGTCTCGATGCGGACAAACAGCCACCGTGGCGCGACGAGGAAGGTTTCAATTCTGCTGATGAGTGTCATGCCGGACCTAGCCCTTGGTAGCTCCGGCGGTCATGCCGGAGACGATGTACTTCTGCGTGAAGAGCGCAATGATCATGATGGGGATGGTCACCACTGTGGCGGCCGCCATCAGCCCGCCCCAGTCGATGCTGGCGTAGGAGACGAAGTCGAAGATGGCCACAGGAAGCGTCTTGGTCTTGGACCCGGAGAGCACCAGGGCGAACATGAAGTTGTTCCACGAGAAGATGAAGGACAGGATGCCTGCAGTGGCCATGCCTGCCACGGACAGCGGCAGCGTGATGCGCTGGAACGCGCCGATGGGGGTCAGCCCGTCCACCTGGGCCGATTCTTCCAGTTCCAGTGGGAGCGAATCGAAGTAGCTCATCATGATGTAGACGATCAGCGGCAGGGCAACGAACATGTGGCTGAGGATCAGCACCTCGAACCCGCCAACCATTTTCAGGTTGGAGAACACGTAGTACCAGGGAACCAGCAGCGAAACACCCGGGATGACGCGGGCCATGAGCACCACCAGCGCCGAGCGGTGCATGGTGAACCGGCTCATGGCGTACGCGGCCGGGACGCCCAGCACCAGGGACAGGGCCGTTGAGACAAAAGCCACCCAGAAGCTGTTGAAGATGAAGACGAAGTAGTTGTTGCGCTGCAGCACGTTTGCGTAGTTCTCGAACGTGGGGCTGAAGATGAACGATTTGGCGGTGTCGTAGATGTCCACGTTCGTCTTCAGCGATGCCAGCAGCATCCAGAACAGCGGCGCGACCAGGAACAGCACCACGGCGATGAGGGCGGCAACTCGGAACACCTTGTAGGCACGGGTTCCGAGGGGCTTCTTTGCGCGCCGGACCGACAGGGGCCGCAGGTCGGATGTTTGGTTTTCGGTCAGGACGGTCATTTGCTTACCGCTTTCTTGCGCATGGTCAGCAGCCACATGGAGCCGATGATGATCATGAAGAACAGGATCAGCACCGCGGAGGACAGCCCGTACTGGTTGTAGTCGAAGCTCAGCCCGTAGGCGTAGACGTTGAGGGTCTCCACCTCGTGGAAGGACCCGCCGCCTTTGCCCTTGGTGGCGTACAGGATGTCGAAGGTCTTCAGGGCGTCGATGCCCCGGAGCAGGATGGCCACGATCACGGTGGGCATCATGAGCGGCAGGGTGATGAAGAAGAAGCGCTGGAACGCGTTGGCGCCGTCCATGCGGGCTGCTTCGTCGGGCTCCTCGGAGAGGGAGGTCAGGCCAGCGAGCAGGATCAGCACCACCATGGGGGTCCACTGCCACACGTCCATGAAGATGGTAGTGCCGAGCGCGGTGTCCTGGCCGGAGAGCCAGGGCTGGGCCGGGATGCCCACAGCGGCCAGCAGCTGGTTCGCGAACCCGATGTTGGGGTCGAAGATCAGCCGCCACATCATACCGACGGCTACCGGGGTGGCCACGAGCGGCAGCAGAATGGCCACCCGGACCCACTTTTCACCGCGGAAGGGACGCCAGAGCAGCAGGGCGATGCCCATGCCGAGCGCAACTTCACAGACCAGGGCAACGCCGGTGAAGGTGAGTGTGCGGCCCACCGCAGGCCAGAAACGTTCGACGTCGGACAGGACCGTCATGTAGTTTTCCAGCCCGATGAACTCGGTGGCTGCGCGGACGGAGCCCTGCGAATCGGTGAGGCTCAGGTACAGCGTCCAGGCCAGCGGGAAGATGATCAGGACGCCTACGAAGGCCATCGCCGGGGCTGCGAAGAGCCATTTGCGGTGCCGGTTGGCCCAGTCAGAGAATTTGTCGCGGCCGCTGGGGGCACGCCCTGATTTCCGGGCTGCGCTGCGGGGAGAAGTCATTACAGACATGGTTCACCTAAGGAGTTGGGGGGTGAAGAGCGGCCCGGACGGGACGGCAGCGTTACTGCCGTCCCACCGGGGCTTTTGGGTGCACCGGGCCTTATTGCCTGGGGCCCGGTGCACCGCGTGCGTTACTTCTTTTCGCTGTCCAGGAACTTCTGGAAGGCCTCATGGGCCGACTCCGCCGCGGCAGAGGCGTCGGCGCCGGTGATGCTGGCAACGATCGGCTCGCCCACGATTTCGCGGGCCTTGCCGACCGTGACTACCTCGGGACGGTCGTGGCCCACACCGTTTTTGGCGCTAACGGCAATGGCTTCAGCCAAGTCCTTCGGGTACGTGGAAGTTCCCGCGGAGTCAGCCCAGACGGAGGCGCGGGGTCCGGGGACGCCGGCCTTCTGTGCGGCCAGGGTGCGTTCCTTGCTGGTGGCCCACTGGATGAATTTCCAGGCATTGTCCTGGTTGCCGGAAGCCTCGTTCACGGCCAGGCCCCACGACGGGATGTTGTACGGCTTGGAACCGGCGGGACCGGCAGGCAGTGCGGCGAACCCGACAGTGTCGGCAACTTTGGACTTGGCCGGATCGGTGGCGTTCTTGTAGAGCGAGTCTGCCTCCGTGTAGAAGGCCGCCTTGCCCTGCGTGAAGATTGCCATCGCCTCGGGCCAGCTCATGTCCGTGCTGACGTTGGCGGGGCCGTAGTTCCTGATCAGGCCGCCGTAGTAGGCGTAGGCCTCTTTGGCAGCGGCCGAGTTGACCGTGGACTTGCCGCTGGAATCGGTGAAGTCGCCGCCGAAGCTGTAGAGGAAGCTGGAGAACTGGGTGACGGCAGCGGACTTGCCGGTGCGGGCCACAAAGCCGGCGGTGTCCGGGTTGGCTTCCTTGATGGCCTTGGCGGCCGCTTCAAGCTCGTCCATGGTCTTGGGGACCTCAAGGCCAGCGGCCTTGAGCAGGTCCTTGCGGTAGTAAAGGACTTCGCGCTCGGTGATAATGGGGACGCCCACCACCTTGCCGTCAGCCGTGGTGGCCTTGACCGGGCCCTCCTGGTAGTCCTTCCAGTCCCAGCCGGAATCCGAGGAGACCTTGCTGGTCAGGTCCGCGAGGTAGCCGTTCTTCGCGAATGCCTTGCCCTCCTGGAGCGGGCGGTACATCATCACGTCGATCTCGTCGCTGCCTGCGTTGAGCTTGACGTTGTACTGGTCCGAGAGCTGGTCTTCGCCGAGCTGGGTCAGCTCCACCTTGAGCCCGGAGGACTTTTCAAATTCCGGGATGGCGGCCTTGATGCCTTCGGTCCACACGTGGTTTGCGAGGGTTACCCGGACGATGCCGGATTCCTTTGCGTCGCTGCTGCCGCTGCCGCCGCAGGCGGTCAGCCCCATTGAAAGTGCCGCGGCGACTGCCGCGTATTTCATTACTGAACGTCGCTTCATGACGACTCCCTTGGTTCGAGGCTGACGTCACTGTCCAGCCATCTACAAATGCATCTTTACATCTGCTCTGGAAGAGAGCATAGGTAAATAAGGCAGACTTAAACAACCCCTTTCGGCAACCAGTATGATTTATCTATGAAAACCCCAAAGGCGGAGTCCCCTACTGACCGGCATACTTCGTTGGTCCAGAGCCTGGGGCTCGCCATTGCCGAGGGGTCCCTCGCGCCGAATTCGGTAGTGCGGCTGGACGAGCTGGAGGCGCAGCACAAGGTGTCCCGCTCCGTGGTCCGGGAAGCCGCCCGGGTTCTGTCATCCAAAGGCATGCTGGCATCCCGCAGGCGGTTCGGCACTGTCGTGCAGCCAGAAGAGGCCTGGAATCTTTACGATCCCCAGGTGATCCGCTGGCGGCTGGCCTCGTCCCGGCGGTTGGAACAGCTGCAGGCGCTGAACGAGCTTCGCGGCGCGATCGAACCGCAGGCCGCCCGGCTAGCGGCCGGACGGGCGTCCTGGGACGCCGGCAGCGATCTGGTCTCCCTGGCAGCTCGGTTGTGGTCGGCCGGCCAGCGCGGCGACAGCGACGATTTCCTCCGGCTGGACGTGGAATTCCATGCCGCCGTCCTCAAGGCATCCGGCAACGCCATGTTTGCCCAGTTCCAGACACTTGTGGCCGAGGTCCTCACCGGCCGGACGGAGCACGGGCTGATGCCCCACCTGCCGCATCACGAAGCGCTGCAGCTGCACGTTGACGTGGCCAGCGCCATCCAGCGGGGAGAAGCCGCCGCCGCGCATGCCGCCATGAGCAGGATCGTGGAACAGTTCGCCGAAGAAGTTGGCCATATCTGGTCCGAGCACCACCAGGGCGAGGCGCCGGACGCGCCCCGGCAGCAAACAACCCCTCAGCACACAACAGAGGCCGACGGCGCCCCCCAATTGCCGCCGTCGGCCTCCTCTTCCCACGCGGACAGCTAGATCGAACCCGTGGTGAACTGCCATGTCCGGGTGGCCAGCTGATTGCCTGCGAGGTCACGGATGGACGCCCCGCCACCGGTGACTGTCACCGTGTATTTCGTCTTGGCCGTCAGGGCGTTCTGCGGGTCCAGAATCCATTGGTTGCTGGTTCCGTTGCGGTAAACGGCGGCCGGGACGAGGGCCCCGGTCGCGGCGTTCTTCACCGTGAATGTGGCCGTGCTGACACCTTGGACCGGCTCGCTGAAGGTCACCGAAAGGTTGTTGTTCCGCCTGACCAGGATGGAGTTACTGCCCGGCGTGAAACCCGTGACCGTGGGCGCCGGGCCGGTGGTGAACGTCCAGCTCGTGGTGGCCAACGGCGTGCCCGCGGGGTCCCGGATAGCGGTGGTGCCGCCCACCAGCGTGGCCGTGTAGGTGACATCCGCGGCCAGGTTCGCGGACGGATCGAGGGTGGCCGTTGTGGTTGCGGCGTTATAGCTCACCGTCGCGGGGATGGCCGTGCCGGCGGCATTCCGGAGCACAAATGTTCCGGCACTGACCCCTTGGACCGCCTTGTTGAAGGTGGCCGTCACGTTGCTGGCCACGGGCACCGCCGTCGACTGTGCTGCGGGTGATTTCGCCGTGACAGTAGGGGCGGGCGCAGGTGCGGGTGCGGGTGCCGGTGCCGCAGCGGCCCCAACATACAGCAGGCGGTTCGGCGTGCCGGTTCCGGCGCCCGTGATGGCACCGGCAGTGCCGTTCGACGTTAATACCGAAGCGACCTGGGCGGGCGTGAGCGCCGGGTTCTGGGACAGCAGCACCGCCGCCGCGCCGGCCGCATGGGGTGCCGCCATGGACGTGCCGGACATTGAGGCGGTTGCCGTAGTGGAAGTGTACGACGCTGAGACAATGCCGACGCCGGGTGCATACAGGTCCACGCAGGAACCGAAGTTGGAGAAGGAAGCCTGGCGGTCGGCCGAATCGCTGGCTGCCACCGTGACCGCAGCCGGGAGCCGCGCCGGCGAGCCCCCGCAGGCGTCCACGGCGGAGTTTCCGGCGGCAACAACTGCAGTAACGCCGTCGGTAATGACACCCTGGAGCGCGGAATCCACGGCCGCGCTGGCCGCCCCGCCCAAGCTCATGTTCACCACGGCGGGCGTTCCTGCCGAGTGGTTGGCGGCGATCCAGTCCAGGCCAGCCACGACGTCGGAGTTGAATCCGGATCCTGTGCAGTCCAGGACCCTGACGGGGACGATCGTCGCCGCCTTGGCCACGCCGTAGGTGGTTCCGGCCACCGTCCCGGCCACATGCGTGCCGTGGCCGTTGCAGTCGCTGGTGCCGCGGCCATCGGCCACGGCCGTCCAGCCTGTTGCCACCCGGCCGGCAAACTCCGTGTGGGCGGCGAGCACGCCCGTGTCCACCACATATGCGCTGACTCCGGCGCCGGCTGCGGTCCAGGAGTAGGAACCCGAGAGCGGCAGTTCCCGCTGGTCCACACGGTCCAACCCCCATGGCGCGGGCTGCTGCGTCGCAGAAACGGTGATGGGCGCATCAACTTCAACTGAAGCGACGCGCGCCGAGCGGGCCAACGCCGCGGCTTGCGCAGGCGTCGCGGTGACCACGGCGCCTCGCAGGGCGTGCGAAAAGGAGCGCCCGACGCCGATGCCCTGCGTTTTCAGGCGCGCCACCTCCGCCGGGACGTCCGTTTCCGCGGCGTAGCGGACCAGGTAGCGGACGCTTGCGGCGGTGCCGGCGGGGGCAGGGGCCGGCTCAACGGCCCCGGCGGGGAGGCCCGAGGCGGACAGTGTCACGGCAGAAATCAGCAGGGCGGCAGCGGGCAGCACAAAACGGAGGGTGCGCATGGTGGGGTCCTAGCGTGGCGGTCTGGATTGATGTTGGCGGCAACAAATCCCCGCCTATCACCAGATCAGGAGCCCGGCACACACCGATGCGGCGAATTGAGCCGATCCTGCGCCAACCCTTCGGCGCCTGCGGAATTCTTGAGGAACCCGGCTTACCCAGGGGCGTAATTGTTAGTCGTCGCCGCTTCAGTCCTCCGTGGGCGTGGTCCGGTTGGAGTGGTAAGTCCGCCACGTATGTTCAGGCTCGAAGCCCAGCAGGCGCCGGGCCTTGTCGATGGACAGCATGGTCTCGTGTTCACCCAACTCCCTGGTCACCGTGACGTCGGGGAACACCTCCGCGGCAAGGCTGGCGCTGGAACGCGTCATCACGGTGTCCGCGTTCGCGACGATGAAAGCCTCGAATCCGGGCTGCCCGTTTTCCAGCGCACGCGCCACAGCCTGCGCGCCGTCGCGCCCGTCAATATAGCCCCAGAGGTTCCACTTGCGCAGCGCGGCGTCGGCATCGAACGACGGGAACCGTTCATAGTCCTCAGGATCCATCACGTTCGAGAACCGCAGGCCCGTGATACTCAACTCCGGATCCCAGCGCGTCAACTGGATCGCCATCTGCTCCTCAAGGTGC
>NZ_PZKO01000004.1:0-40614 GCF_014926485.1 Pseudarthrobacter sp. AB1 | reverse complement strand
CCCATCTGGATCATTCCCCGCTCCGCCAGGTTCAACACCCGGCCGCCCGGGCCCTCCGCCGAAGGCGCCGGATCCGAAAGGCCCCCAACAGCGCCCATGTTCATGGTCATCATCTGGCCAGACTGGGCCCACCACCTCCGCCCGGTCCCATGTCGGGTTCCGACACGCCGGGCGGCAGCGAGAATCGACATCCCGCCACACACCATGTCAACGAACACGGTGCGGGTATTCGGAGGAAATGACTTGACCATGAAACGCTCCATCAATCAGAGCGTTGCTACGACCATATGACTTTGCCCTTCCGGGATGGGCGCTAAGTGACCCCGCGTTGCTTTAGTTAGAGGCCGACTTCTGCTGACTGCAGCAGGGCGACGGCGTCTGGCTGGCCTTCGAAGGTGACCAAAGCGTGGCGGGTCCGTCCGTGGGCGTGCATCAGCAGTTCGCCAGGCTCACCAACGATCGCCACCGAAACGGGTGCCCGCTTGGCGACGTGCCGCGGCCCGGATGGGCGCACCAGCACAATTCCCAGGTCGACGCCGCGGTAAAGAATGGCTGCCCGTTTGATCAGCTCGTCCCAGAGGGCGTCCGAATAGGCCTCGTCGAGGGCGCGCGGCGCCCAGCGGTCCACGGCCCGGCGGATGTCCTCGGTGTGGACGAAATATTCGATCAGGTTGGAGCTCTCGTCCAATGCCTTGATGTTCATGGGGGAGAGCGCCGGCGGGCCGCCGCGGAAGGTATTCACCAGGCCGGTGTAGTCGTCAGACGTTTTCAGCTTCGCCGCGAGCCTGGCGGTGGCCTTGTCAGAAGCCTTGGACAGGCTCTTGATGATGAGGCCCAGCCCCACGGCCGCCTTGCGTTCGCGCAGGTAAAGGTGCGCGGCAAGGTCCCTGGTGCGCCAGCCTCGGCAGAGGGTAGGGGCATCAGGACCGGCCGCCAGCAGGGTTTCGGCCAGGACTTCTCGGGATGGTTCGACGAAATGCATCACTTGTGAAACTAGCACGAGAGCAGCGAAGTTGGGCAGCAGAACCGCCAGCCGGGGGGTGCCCTTGTTAATACACTGGTTATATGCCCGCTTGTGCATACTCAGAGGCCGCTGATCAGGCACTAGACTTGGTCTGATGTCTGAGCAGCCCGCCTTCGCCCCCGTCATTGTCCCGGCCCCCGCCACAAGCCCGCTTCCGCCCGCAGTCGCGGACGCATTGAAGCGTGACGGCGCCGGGCTCGTGGCCGCCGTCGTACAGCAGTTCGATACGAACGAAGTGCTGATGCTGGGCTGGATGGACGACGAAGCAGTGCACCGCACCATGACCAGCGGCCGGGTTACGTTCTATTCCCGCTCCCGCCAGGAGTATTGGCGCAAGGGCGACACCTCCGGCCACGTCCAGTGGGTCAAATCCGTTGCTGTGGACTGCGACGGCGATGCCCTCCTGATCCGCGTAGACCAGGTCGGCGCGGCATGCCACACCGGCACCCGGACCTGCTTCGACGGCAGGGACCTGGACGTCCAGACCGGCGAGGCACTCTGATCCATGGCCCATGGGCACATAACCGCCCCGCGGACACACACTTTTTGGCAGCAGAAACTCGCGCCGTTCCACACCCGGCGGCAGTCACGAGGCGACACAAGAACAGGCGGCGAAGCATAGCCATGCAGGACCTTGGAATCATCAGCCCGGGCCTCGAGGAGTTCCGCGAACTCGCCGGCAGCAGCCGGGTCATCCCCGTCACGCTCAAAGTGCTGGCGGACGCGGAAACCCCTATCGGCCTCTACCGGAAGCTGGCCCAAGGCCAGCCCGGCACGTTCCTGATGGAGTCCGCGGCGGTGGGTGGCACGTGGTCGCGGTATTCCTTCATCGGCGCGAAGTCCCGGGCAACCCTGACCACCAGGAACGGCCAGGCGCACTGGCTGGGCCAGCCACCTGCGGGCGTCCCCCTGGACGGCAACCCCGTGGACGCCATCCGCGACACCATCGAAGCATTGCGGACCAGCAGGTTTGACGGCCTGCCGCCCTTCACCTCCGGACTCGTCGGCTTCCTGGGCTGGGAGACTGTCCGCCACTGGGAACGGCTGACCAGCCCGCCGGAGGATGACCTCCACCTGCCCGAGATGGCGCTGAACCTGGTCACCGACATGGCAGTGCACGACAACCATGACGGCACCGTGCTGCTGATCGCCAACGCCATCAACTTCGATGGCAGCTCCGACCGTGTGGACGAGGCCTGGGCAGACGCCGTAGCACGGGTCAAGGCCCTCCTCACGCGAATCAGCACGCCCGTGGCCCAGCCGGTCTCCGTACTGGAACCCGCCGCCCTGGATTTCGCCGCCAGCGTCGAAGAACGGTGGGACGAACCCTCCTACCTGGCCGCCCTTGACCGCGGCAAGGAAGCCATTGTGGACGGCGAAGTGTTCCAGGTGGTGATTTCACGCCGCTTCGAGATGGAGTGCGGGGCCTCCCCGCTTGACGTGTACCGGGTCCTGCGGAACACCAACCCCAGTCCGTACATGTACATCTTCAGCCTCGAGGACGCCGACGGGCGGGAGTACTCGATAGTGGGGTCCTCGCCCGAGGCTCTGGTGACGGTGACCGGCGAGGAAGTCATCACCCACCCGATCGCCGGTTCACGGCCCCGCGGCAAAACCGTGGAGGGAGACAAAGCCCTCGCCGAGGAACTGCTCGCCGACCAGAAGGAACGCGCCGAACACCTGATGCTCGTGGACCTGTCCCGCAACGATCTGTCCAAGGTCTGCGTCGCGGGAACCGTGGACGTCACCCAGTTTATGGAGGTGGAGCGCTTCAGCCACATCATGCACCTGGTCTCCACCGTGGTGGGCAAGCTGTCCCCGGCCGCCAACGCCTACGACGTCCTGAAAGCGACCTTCCCCGCGGGCACCCTGTCCGGTGCCCCGAAGCCCCGGGCACTGCGCCTGCTGGACGAGCTTGAACCGCACCGGCGCGGCATCTACGGCGGGGTGGTGGGCTACCTCGACTTCGCCGGCGACATGGATATGGCCATTGCTATCCGCTCGGCCCTTCTCCGCGAAGGACGCGCCTATGTCCAGGCCGGCGGAGGCATCGTGGCGGACTCGGTGAACCCCACAGAAGCGCTGGAGACCGTGAACAAGGCGGCCGCTCCACTCCGGGCCGTGCATACCGCCGGATCGTTGCACAACATTGCGGCGGAATCGCTCCCCGGCACCTCTCAGACCAGCGACGCCGGCACCCCCTCCGGTGAAAGCCTGGCCGGCGAATGACGCCGGCCTGGGCCAGGAAATCCACGCTGGTACTGCTGATTGCCGTCCTTGCCCTGGCCGTGTTCGGAGCCACCACCCAGACCTGGATCACTGTCAGCCTGGACGCCAACCAGATGGGCCAGGCCGCGGGGGACCAGAACACCCTTCCGGTCCAGGGCAGCAAAGCCGCCACTGCGGTGACAGCGCTGGCCGTCGTTGCCCTGGCAGGAGGACTGGCGGCATCCATCGCCGGAAGATTCGCGCGGTGGGTCATCACCGTCCTCATCATATTGGCCTCCGTAGGCATCATCGCCGCGGCCGCCACCGTGCTGGCTGATCCGCTGGGCGCCGCGCAGGGTTCGATCGCCGCTGCCACCGGGGTCACGGGCGGCCACGCGGACGTGGCTGTTACCGCCTTCCCTGTCCTCGCCGTCGTCGCCGGTGCCCTGCTGGCGCTGGCCGCCCTGCTGATCATCCCCGCTGGCCGGCACTGGAAGTCGCGGACCAAATATGACGCGGCCACCTATGGGGCGCCCGCCGGCAGCGCGGCGGCCGCCACCGGTCCTGTGGACGAGATCGACAGCTGGGACCGGCTCTCGCGCGGCGACGACCCCACCTGAACCCCGCTCGCAGCTAAAGCCGTGCAGCCCGCTAAAACCTGAGCCCGGTCTGCCGATGGGCAGGTCGCGGCCAAAAAATGGCAGAATGTAAGCAGTATTCATCCCGAGGAGATTCACATGAGCAAAGCACCCGCTTCCGTATCGAAATCAGGCACCCGGACCGTTGCCCCCGGCGTCGTGGACCACAGCCAGGAACTTGGCCACGGCAACAGCCCCGCGGCCTGGACCTGCGTGATCGTTATGCTGGTAGGCGCCCTCATTGCGTCCATCGCCTTTGTCATTGCCAACACCCCCATCTTCATCGCGGGCGCGGCCGTGATGGTCCTCGGCCTCATCCTTGGCTACATCATGCGCAAGGCCGGCTACGGTGTCGAAGGCAGCAAGCTGAAGAGCTCCGGCCACTGATGGCGACTGTTCTCGATGACATCAATGCCGGTGTCAGGGAGGATATGGAGGCCAGGAAGCGTCTCGTTCCGCTGGCGGAACTGATGGACGTGGCTGCGGCCGCGGCACCCGCCCGGGACGCCTGGGCGGCCCTCGGCGGCACGGCCGTGCAGCGGGACCAGCTAAAGGTCATCGCGGAAATCAAGCGACGCAGCCCGTCCAAGGGTGACCTCGCCACAATTGTGGATCCGGCGTCGCTGGCAGAGCAGTATGCCGACGGCGGCGCGGCCGTGATCAGCGTCCTCACCGAAAAGCGGCGGTTCAACGGCTCCCTTGCGGACCTGGACGCCGTGCGTGCCCGCGTGGACATTCCATTGCTTCGCAAGGACTTCACGCTCGACGAGTACCAGATTTGGGAGGCCCGCGCCCACGGCGCGGACCTGATCCTGCTCATCGTGGCGTCGCTCTCCGACAGCGAGCTCCGGGACTTCAGCGCTCTCAGCCGCGAACTCGGCATGAACGTGCTCGTGGAGACGCACACGGAAGAGGAAATCGAACGCGCAGTGGCGGCTGAGGCGCGCATCATCGGCGTCAACGTGCGCAACCTGAAGACGCTCGACGTCGACCGTTCAGTTTTCGCCTCCCTCGCCGGACTGATTCCGGCCGAAGCGCTGGTCATCGCCGAATCCGGTGTTCGCGGCGTGGACGACGTGACGCACTACGCCGCCAACGGTGCCAACGCCATCCTGGTGGGCGAGGCCCTGGTCAGCGACGCAACGCCGCGGGACCGGATCGCCGAATTCTCGGCAGCCGGCGCTGCCGCCATCGCCGCCCGGGCCTAGTCCGGGCACCCGCCGGCCCTGGCGCCGGCGGCACAACACTTCCGAACGATCAACTGGAACAGGACGGTGAGACTGATGGTTGACGCACCCTCAGAAAACGCTGACAACAACGCTGCGGACGCTTTCCTGCAGGGCGGCTCGCTGAAGCACGCCCCCGGGCCATACTTCGGCGGCTACGGCGGGCGCTGGATGCCGGAATCGCTCATCGCCGCACTGGACGAGCTCGAAGACACCTTTGAAAAGGCCAAGGCAGATCCCGACTTCCTGGCCCAGCTCGCCGACCTGAACAAGAACTACTCCGGCCGCCCCTCGCTGCTGACCGAAGCCAAGCGGTTTTCCGAGCACGCCGGCGGCGCACGGATCTTCCTCAAGCGGGAAGATCTCAACCACACCGGATCCCACAAGATCAACAACGTCCTGGGCCAGGCCCTGCTCGCCAAGCGCATGGGCAAGACCCGCGTCATCGCCGAGACCGGTGCCGGGCAGCACGGTGTTGCCAGCGCCACCGCCGCCGCGCTCCTTGGCCTGGAATGCGTTGTGTACATGGGCGCCGAAGACTGCCGCCGGCAGGCGCTGAATGTCGCCCGAATGCAGCTGCTGGGCGCCACCGTGGTGCCGGTGGTGAACGGTTCGCAGACCCTCAAGGACGCCATCAACGATGCCCTCCGGGACTGGGTCAGCAACGTGGACAACACGCACTACCTGCTGGGCACCGCCGCCGGGGCGCACCCGTTCCCGGCCATGGTCCGTTTCTTCCACGAGGTCATCGGCGAGGAAGCCCGCGCCCAGATCCTGGAGCAGACCGGCAAACTGCCCGACGCCGTCTGCGCCTGCATCGGCGGCGGTTCCAACGCAATCGGCATCTTCCACGGATTCCTGGATGATCCGTCCGTGAAGATCTACGGCTTTGAAGCCGGCGGCGACGGCGTGGACACCGGCCGGCACGCAGCCACGATCACCCTTGGCAAGCCCGGCGTCCTGCACGGCGCACGCTCCTACCTCATGCAGGACGACGACGGCCAGACCATCGAGTCGCACTCGATTTCGGCAGGCCTGGACTACCCGGGTGTTGGCCCGGAGCACGCCTATCTGGCCGATATTGGACGCGTCAGCTATGAGCCCATCACCGACAGCGAAGCAATGGATGCGTTCAAGCTGCTGTGCCGGACGGAGGGAATCATTCCCGCCATCGAGTCCTCACACGCCCTCGCGGGTGCCATCAAGGTTGGCAAGCGCCTCACCGAAGGCACTGCCAACCCGTCCGAAACGGTGATTATCGTGAACCTTTCCGGCCGCGGAGACAAGGACGTTGAGACCGCCGCTGAATGGTTTGACATGCTCGATGAGGAGGGCAAGGTTAAGGGCACCAACCTGTCCACCCGTAAGCCCAAGGGCCCTGCCGACCGGGCAGAGACTGAAGCCGTGCCCACCACAGCCGCTCCTGCCGGCAGCGCCGCGGACAACAACGAGGACAAGAACTGATGACTGAACAGACGGCCAGCAAGTCCGCCGCTGCCATCGACCGAGCACGGGACGCCGGACGCTCAGCGCTCGTCTGCTATCTTCCTGCCGGGTACCCGGACGTCCAGGCCACCATCGACGCCGGCATTGCCATGGCGAAAAACGGTGCCGACCTGATCGAAATCGGTATTCCCTACTCGGATCCGGTCATGGACGGCCCGGTCATCCAGGCCGCCACCACCGAGGCGATAGCCAACGGATTCCGGGTCGAAAGCGTCTTTGACGTGGTCGCCGGCATCACGGCAGCCACAGACGTCGCCGTGCTGGTGATGACCTACTGGAACCCCGTGGTCCGGCTGGGTGTGGACGAGTTCTCCCGCCGGCTGGCCGAGGCCGGGGGAGCAGGGCTCATCACGCCCGACCTCATCCCGGACGAAGCATCGGAATGGTTCGCTGCGTCGGACAAGTACGGACTGGACCGCGTGTTCCTCGTGGCGCCGTCCTCCACCCCCGAACGCCTGGCCATGACGGTCAAGGCAAGCAGGGGCTTTGTGTACGCGGTCTCCATCATGGGCGTGACGGGTACCCGCCAGGCCGTCAGCAGCAGCGCAGAGAAGCTCGTCGCCGACACGCATGCCGCCGGTGCCGAACGCGTGTGCGTGGGACTCGGTGTCTCCAACGCCAGCCACGTCCGCGAGATCGCAGCGTACGCGGACGGTGTCATCGTGGGCACCGCGCTCGTTGCTGCCATCCGCGACGGGGGAGTAGCCGCCGTCGCGGACCTCACCCGGGACCTGAGCGCCGGACTCGCCAGGGAAGAAGCCTAACCACCATGCAGATCCTCCTTCAGGCCGCCGCCCTGGTGCCGGCCAGCATCCCCAGCCCGGACTGGTCCGGCTTCGACATCCCGCTGCCGTGGGGGTCTCTGCGGATCCACGCTTATGCCCTGTGCATCCTCGCCGGGATCATCGCCGGCCTGTGGCTCACGTCCGTCAGGTGGGCCCGCCGCGGTGCGCCTGAAGGCAGCGTCTGGGACATCGTCATCTGGGCTATTCCTTTTGGCATCATCGGCGGCCGGCTCTATCACGTGGTTTCTTCGCCGGACGCCTACTTCGGGCCCGGCTTCGACGGGACCGGGGACCTGGGGCTCATCCCGCAGATCCAGCGCGGCGGCCTCGGAATCTGGGGTGCCGTGGTGCTGGGCGTCCTGGGCGCCTGGATCGGCTGCCGCCGATCCAGCGTGAAACTCACCGCCTTCCTGGACGCCGCGGCGCCCGGACTGCTGCTGGCCCAGGCCATTGGCCGATGGGGAAACTACTTCAACCAGGAACTCTTCGGCGGGCCCACCACCCTGCCGTGGGGCCTGCAGATTGATGCGGACAACGCCAACTTCCCCGCCGGTATGCCGGCGGATACACTTTTCCACCCCACCTTCCTCTACGAGTCGCTCTGGAACATCGCCGGTGTTCTCATCCTGCTGGCACTGGACCGCCGATTCAACTTCCGCCGTGCCCGGCTCTTCTGGATCTACGCCATGTACTACACACTGGGCCGGGTCTGGATCGAAGCGATGCGGATCGACGATGCCGAACAGATCAACCTCTTCGGCATCACCACAAGGCTCAACGTCTGGACCAGCATTTTTGTCTTTGTGGCAGCACTTATCGTGTTCGTCCTCCTGGGATTGAAAGGCCGCCCGGAACCGGACACACCGTTCCTGGCGGGCCGTGAACCGGCAGCAGACGATGCCATGGACGCCTCGGGAGCAGTCAAGGCACCGGTCCGCGATGCGGACTCTTCTGTCTCAGATAGTGAATCGCGTGATAATCTCCCAGATAACCAAAATGGTGCCCGGATCCCTTCCGCCCCAACGGAAGAGGAACCGGCATTCCGGGACGCCGACAAGCCAATTCCGGAATCGCCGGTAACCGGAACTTCCGGCCACAAGGCAACGGAATCCGCGCCGGAGGCTGGCACGAGCAAGTAGTACGCCAGCACGGCAGGGTAGCAGAGTCAACACTCGGAGCGCCCACACACCACAGCGTCGTGGCAATAGGGCCCATCCGGTCGGCAGACAGCAGCTGGCCGGTCAAGCCCGGGTCAGGGACCTGCGTAACTGTTCAGTCAGCAGGCCGGTCTGGCCTACAATTTCCTGTAAATAACACTTTGTTGTGCCCATCACAGAGGCGCTGACGAGTGGGGCCAACGGTGTCCCTTCCATACGCACGATCAGGAGGAAGGACGTCTCCCATGAGCCAAACTCTTCACACTCCCAGTTGGTCCGAACCGGACCAGCCTGAGGCTGCCATGTCCCCGTTCAAGCGCTTTGCCGCGCTGCCCGAGGCCCGGGGTCTATACAACCCGGAGAACGAAAAAGACGCATGCGGCCTGGCGATCATCGCCACGCTCCGCGGCGAGCCCGGCTACGACATTGTGGACGCCGCCCTGACTGCGCTCCGCAACCTGGAGCACCGTGGAGCTGTGGGTGCCGACGAGGGAACCGGTGACGGCGCCGGTCTGCTGATGCAGATCCCGGACGAGTTCTTCCGCGCCGTCACAGAATTTGAACTCCCCGCACCGGGCCAGTTCGTTGCGGGTACCGCGTTCCTCCCTGCCGAGCAACGCGAAGCCGACGCCGCCAAGGCCGGTATTGAAGGCCTCGCCGCCGATGAAGGCCTGAGAGTGCTCGGCTGGCGCGAAGTGCCCATCGTCGCGGACCTCGTCGGCGACATGGCGCGCGCCTGCATGCCCTACTTCTCACAGCCTTTCCTTGCCTCGGCAACCGGCGAGGAACTGGACCGCAATGAGCTGGACTCCCGTGCCTGGCGGATCCGCAAGCGTGCCCAGAACAAGTTCGGCGTGTACTTCCCGTCGCTGTCCTCGCGCACCATTGTCTACAAGGGCATGCTCACCACGGCGCAGCTGGAGCCGTTCTACCCTGATCTTTCGGACAAGCGTTTCAAGACCAAGCTGGCGATCGTCCACTCGCGCTTCTCCACCAACACCTTCCCTTCGTGGCCGCTGGCCCAGCCGTTCCGGACGATCGCACACAACGGTGAAATCAACACCGTCAAGGGCAACCGCAACTGGATGCGCGCGCGCCAGTCGCAGCTCGCGAACCCGCTGCTCGGGGAGTCACCGGAAGAGCTGTACCCCATCTGCACCCCTGGTGCGTCAGACTCCGCGTCCTTCGACGAGGTCGCCGAGCTGCTCTGGCTCTCCGGCCGCCCCATCACGCACTCGATCATGATGATGATCCCCGAGGCCTGGGAAAACCACGCCACCATGGATCCGGCACGGCGTGCGTTTTACGAATACCACTCCCTGCTGATGGAGCCGTGGGACGGCCCCGCGGCTGTCTCCTTCACCGATGGCAACCTTGTCGGCGCCACCTTGGACCGCAACGGCCTGCGCCCCGGACGTTACTGGATCACCGAAGACGGGCTGATCATCTTCGCCTCCGAGGTGGGCGTGATCGACGTCGAACCTTCCAAGGTGGTCAAAAAGGGGCGGGTTTCCCCGGGCAAGATGTTCCTGGTGGACACCGACGCCGGCCGCATCATCGACGACGAAGAGGTCAAGGCCGACGTTGCTGCCGCGAACCCGTGGTCCGAGTGGGTCAAGGACAACCTGATTGACCTCAAGGACCTCCCCGAGCGCGAGCACGTGGTCCACACCGCCGCGTCCGTCAACATCCGCCAGCGGACCTTCGGGTACACCACCGAAGAGCTTAAGATCCTGCTCGGCCCGATGGCCCGCACCGGCGCCGAGCCGCTGGGTGCCATGGGTTCGGACACCCCGATTGCAGTGCTCTCCAAGCGTCCCCGGCTGCTGTTCGACTACTTTGTGCAGTCCTTCGCGCAGGTCACCAACCCGCCGCTGGACGCCATCCGGGAAGAGCTGGTCACGTCTCTGACGTGCGCGATTGGCCCGAACGGCAACCTGCTGGACACCAAGCAGGTCCGCCAGCCGCAGGTGATGCTGCCGTTCCCGGTGATCAACAACGACCAGCTCGCCAAGATCGCCAACATCGAAACGCCCGACGGCGACCGGGTAGCCATGAAGGTCCGCGGCCTTTACCGCCCCGAAGGCGGCGAGAACGCGCTGCGTGCCCGGCTCACCGAGATCTGCGAGCAGGTGTCCGGCGCGATCAACCGCGGCGTGCAGTACGTTGTGCTGTCCGACCGTGACTCGAACGCGCAGTGGGCCCCGATTCCTTCGCTGCTGCTGGTCAGCGCCGTGCACCACCACCTGCTGCGCAGCGCCAACCGCACGAAGACCGCACTGGTGGTCGAGGCCGGCGACGTCCGCGAGACGCACCACGTGGCTGTCCTGATCGGCTACGGCGCCTCTGCCGTGAACCCGTACCTGGCCATGGAGTCAGTGGAGCAGCTCATCACCTCCGGTGACGTTGTTGGGGTCACGCCGCAGGACGGCGTCTACAACCTGATCAAGGGCCTCGGTAAGGGCGTCCTGAAGATCATGTCCAAGATGGGCATCTCCACGGTTGCGTCCTACACCGGCGCGCAGACGTTCGAGGCCCTGGGCCTCGGGCAGGAACTGGTGGACGAGTTCTTCGCCGGCACGCATTCCCAACTGGGCGGCGTGGGCCTGGATGTCATCGCCGCAGAGGTTTCGGCGCGGCACCAGATGGCCTACCCCGAAGGTGGCATCGAAATGCCGCACCGCCCGCTCCTGGGCGGCGGCGAATACCAGTGGCGCCGCGACGGTGAGCCGCACCTGTTCAACCCGGAGACTGTCTTCCGGCTGCAGCATGCCACGCGGGAGCGCCGCTACGACATTTTCAAGTCCTACACCAAGGGCGTGGATGACCAGTCCGAGAACCTGATGACCCTGCGCGGTCTTCTCAAGTTCAAGAACGACCGTCCTGCTGTCCCGTTGGAGGAAGTGGAGCCCGTCTCCAGCGTTGTGAAGCGCTTCTCCACCGGCGCCATGAGCTACGGGTCCATCTCCAAGGAAGCCCACGAGACCCTCGCGATCGCCATGAACCAGTTGGGCGGGAAGTCCAACACCGGCGAAGGCGGCGAGGACGTGGACCGCTTGCTCGACCCGAAGCGCCGCTCTGCCGTCAAGCAGATCGCGTCGGGCCGGTTCGGCGTCACCAGCCTGTACCTGACGAACGCTGATGACATCCAGATCAAGATGGCCCAGGGTGCCAAGCCCGGCGAGGGCGGCCAGCTGATGGCGCAGAAGGTGTACCCCTGGGTCGCCCGGACGCGCCACTCGACGCCCGGCGTCGGCCTGATTTCGCCGCCGCCGCACCACGACATCTACTCCATCGAGGACCTCGCGCAGCTCATCTACGATGCGAAGCGCGCCAACCCCTCGGCCCGTGTGCACGTCAAGCTCGTCTCCGAAGTGGGGATCGGCACTGTGGCGTCGGGTGTCACGAAGGCGAAGGCCGACGTCGTACTCGTTTCCGGCCACGACGGCGGAACCGGCGCGTCCCCGCTGAACTCGCTCAAGCATGCGGGTGTGCCGTGGGAGCTGGGTCTCGCAGAGACGCAGCAGACGCTGATGCTTAACGGCCTGCGTGACCGTGTGGTGGTCCAGGTGGACGGCCAGCTCAAGACCGGCCGTGACGTTGTGATCGCCGCGCTGCTCGGCGGCGAGGAGTTTGGTTTCGCCACCGCCCCGCTGGTGGTGGAAGGCTGCATCATGATGCGCGTCTGCCACCTGGACACCTGCCCGGTGGGCGTCGCAACGCAGAACCCCGAACTGCGGGCCCGCTTCACCGGCAAGCCCGAATTTGTGGTCAACTTCTTCGAATTCCTGGCCGAGGAAGTCCGCGAGATCCTGGCGGAACTCGGCTTCCGGAGCATCGAGGAGGCGATCGGCCACGCCGAGGTGCTGGATGCCCGCGAAGCGATCAACCACTGGAAGGCCGACGGCCTGGACCTGGACCCCATCCTGCACGGGCTCGAGTTCGACGATGACGCTCCGCTGCGGAACATGACCTCGCAGAACCACGAGCTGGACAAGCACTTTGACCAGCGGCTCATCACCATGGCCACGGAGGCGCTGACCGACCGCACCCCGGTGAAGATCGCGGTGGACGTGATCAACACGGACCGCTCGGTGGGCACCATGCTGGGCCACACGGTGACGAAGACGTTCAGCACGGACGTGCTGGCGACGGACACCATCGACATCACCCTGACCGGTACCGCGGGACAGTCGCTGGGCGCCTTCCTGCCCGCTGGCATCACGCTGCGCCTCTTCGGTGACTCAAACGACTACGTGGGCAAGGGCCTTTCCGGCGGACGGATCATCGTCCGGCCGGACCGCACCAACGTGTTCAAGGCCGAAAGCAACGTCATTGCCGGCAACGTGATCGGCTACGGCGCCACCAGCGGCGAGATGTTCCTGCGCGGCCAGGTGGGCGAACGCTTCCTGGTCCGCAACTCCGGAGCCACCGCAGTTGTTGAAGGCATCGGCGACCACGGCTGCGAGTACATGACCGGCGGGCAGACGCTGATCATCGGCCGCACCGGCCGCAACTTCGGCGCCGGCATGTCCGGCGGCACCGCCTATGTGCTGGACCTGCAGACCACTCAGGTCAACAAGGACGCCCTGCAGTCCGGCGAACTCCAGCTCGTTGAACTCGACGCCGAAGACCGGGACATTGTCCACGGCCTGCTGGTGAAGCATGTCGAGGAAACGGAATCGCTGCATGCTGCCCGGTTGTTGGAGAACTTCGACGACACCGCTGCCCGCATAACCAAAGTGCTGCCGCGCGATTACGCGGCAGTCCTGCAAACCCGACTGGACGCCATCGAAGAGGGCCTTGACCCCGACGGCGAAGAAGTATGGGCTCGAATCCTGGAGGTAACCGGTGGCTGATCCACGCGGATTTCTTAAAGTACGCCAGCGTGAAACCCAGCCGCGCCGTCCCGTTCCGGTCCGCATCATGGACTGGAAGGAAGTCTACGAGGCCCAGGAAAAGGGTGTCCTGAAGGCCCAGGCCGGCCGCTGTATGGACTGCGGCGTGCCGTTCTGCCACCAGGGCTGCCCGCTGGGCAACCTCATCCCGGAGTGGAACGACCTCACCTGGCGGGACAAAGGCGAGGAAGCGATTGAGCGGCTGCATGCCACCAACAACTTCCCGGAGTGGACCGGCCGGCTTTGCCCGGCACCCTGTGAGGCGTCCTGCGTGCTGGGAATCAACCAGCCTGCGGTCACCATCAAGCAGGTTGAAGTCTCCATCATCGACGAAGCGTTCGAAAACGGCTGGGTCAACCCGCTGCCTCCGACGCGCCTGACCGGAAAGACCGTTGCCGTCGTCGGCTCCGGCCCTGCCGGTCTGGCCGTGGCGCAGCAGCTGACCCGGGTGGGCCACACCGTTGCGGTGTACGAGCGTGACGACAAGATCGGCGGCCTCCTCCGCTACGGCATCCCCGACTTCAAGATGGAGAAGGAGCAGGTGGACCGCCGCGTTGAGCAGATGAAGGCCGAAGGCACCCGCTTCCGCACCGGCGTCGCTGTAGGCACCGACGTGACGTGGGAGCAGCTGCGACGCCGCTACGACGCCGTTGTGGTTGCCACTGGCGCTACCGTCCCGCGGGACCTGCCCATCCCGGGCCGCGACTTTGAGGGCGTGCACTTCGCCATGGATTACCTGGTGCCGGCCAACCGTGTTGTCGCGGGGGAGACGGTAGAGAACCAGATCCACGCGAAGGGGAAGCACGTGGTGATCCTGGGCGGCGGCGATACCGGTGCTGACTGCCTCGGTACTGCGCATCGGCATGGAGCCGCATCGGTGACCACCCTGGCCATCGGCAAGCAGCCACCGGCGGAACGTGCCGGGCACCAGCCCTGGCCCACGTTCCCCACCCTGTTCGAAATGGCCAGCGCCCACGAGGAAGGCGGCGAACGTACGTACCTCGCCTCCACCGTGGAGTTTGTCGGAGAGAACGGCAAGCTCACCGGCGTCAAGGTTGCCGAAACGGAATTCGTTGACGGCAAGCGGCTCCCCAAAGCCGGCACCGAACGGATCATCCCGGCGGACCTGGTCTTCCTGTCGCTGGGCTTCACCGGAGCGGAGCCTGCGGGCATCACCGAGCAGGTCAGCGCCGAGTTCGACGGGCGCGGCAACGTGACCCGCGACGGGTACTACATGACCAACACGGAAGGCATCTTCGTGGCCGGTGACGCCGGCCGCGGGCAGTCGCTCATTGTGTGGGCCATCGCCGAAGGCCGGGCCTGTGCCGCCGCCGTGGACAATTTCCTCATGGGCAGCACCATCCTGCCGGCGCCGGTGGCTCCGACGGACCGGGCCATCACGGTTCTCTGATACCCGTCAGTTCGCCGGGGATTAACCTCCACAACAACTTAACCAATGCAGGACACTACTAGGGTAGGTATATGAGACGCGCTAAGATTGTGGCCACTTTTGGCCCGGCAATTGCCAGCTTTGAGAACACGCTCGCGGTGTTGGAAGCCGGTGTGGATGTTGCTCGGATGAACATGAGTCACGGCGACTACGCCGTGCACGACAACACCTACGAGAATGTCCGCAAGGCAGCAGCCCAGCTGAGCAAGCCTGTGGCAATCATGGCTGACCTCCAAGGCCCGAAGATCCGTCTTGGGCGCTTTGTAGACGGCCCCCACGCACTGGCGGAGGGTGACATCTTCACCATCACCACCGAAGACGTGCCGGGCACCAAGGACATCTGCTCCACCACGCTGAAGAGCCTCACCGAGGACGTCAACGTGGGGGATGCACTGCTGATCGACGACGGCAAGGTGGCCCTGCGGGCGACCGAGGTCGACGCCGTGAAGGTTGTCACCGTCGTAACCGTCGGTGGAATGGTGTCCAACAACAAGGGCATCAACCTTCCCGGCGTTGCGGTCAACGTGCCGGCACTGAGCGAAAAGGACGAGGACGATCTCCGCTGGGCCATGCGCCGCGGCGTTGACCTGATTGCCTTGTCGTTCGTCCGTGACGCCTCGGACATCGTCCGCGTGCACGAGATCATGGACGAAGAGGGCCGACGTGTGCCGGTCATCGCCAAGATCGAAAAGCCGCAGGCAGTGGAGCAGCTCCACGAGATCATCGACGCCTTTGACGCCATAATGGTGGCCCGTGGCGACCTCGGTGTGGAACTTCCGCTGGAGGAAGTGCCGATCGTGCAGAAGCGCGCCATCGAACTGGCCCGCCGCTGGGCGAAGCCGGTCATCGTGGCCACGCAGGTCCTCGAATCGATGATCGACAACCCGCGCCCCACCCGCGCAGAAGCTTCGGACTGCGCCAACGCCGTGCTCGACGGTGCAGACGCCGTCATGCTGTCCGGCGAGACCAGCGTGGGCAAGTACCCGATCGAAACCGTCAAGGTCATGGCCAGGATCATTGAATCCACCGAGGTCCACGGCCTGGAACGCGTTCCGCCGCTGGGCACCAAGCCAAAGACCCGTGGTGGTGCCATCACGCGGGCCGCCGTCGAAATCGCCGACCAGCTGGAAGCAAAGTACATCTGTACTTTCACCCAGTCCGGTGATTCCGCACGCCGCCTCTCACGCCTGCGTCCCATCCGGCCGGTGTTCGCTTTCACCCCGGTGGAGCACGTGTGGAACCAGCTGGCACTGACCTGGGGCATCCAGCCGGTGCTGGTCCCCATGGTGGGCCACACCGACGAGATGACCGCGCAGGTTGACCGCAGCCTGCTCGAAATGAAGCTCGTCGAGGACGGTGACCTGGTGATCATTGCCGCCGGGTCCCCTCCCGGAAAGGCCGGTTCCACCAACTCGCTGAAGGCGCACAGGGTGGGCGACTTTGCAGACGCCGGCAGCCTGGGCGACGCCAGCGAAGGTGCTCCCAGGGAGAAGCTCGGGCCCTGGCCGACGGCATAGCAGCCTAAAAAGGAAGGACCCCTGCCGGCTGGCAGGGGTCCTTCCTTTTAAGAGCTAGTGGCTTAGTTGACCTGGTTGATGATGGTTTCGGCAACCTCGCGCATGCTGAGGCGGCGGTCCATGGAGGTTTTCTGGATCCAGCGGAACGCTTCCGGCTCCGTCAGGCCCATCTTGGTGGTCAGCAGGCTCTTGGCGCGCTCGACGAGCTTGCGGGTGGCGAACTGCTCCTGCAGGTCTGACACTTCGCTTTCGAGGGCCTTGATTTCCTCGTGGCGGGAGAGCGCGATTTCCAGGGCAGGGATGAGGTCTGCCGGGGTGAAGGGCTTGACCACGTAGGCCATCGCGCCAGCGTCACGGGCGCGCTCCACGAGTTCCTTCTGGCTGAAAGCAGTCAACAGCACTACGGGGGCGATACGGGCCTTGACGATCTTCTCCGCCGCGGTGATGCCATCCATGATGGGCATCTTGACGTCCATCAGAACGAGATCCGGCTTGAGTTCCTCGGCCAGCTGCACGGCCTTCTCGCCGTTGTCGGCTTCGCCCACCACGTCATAGCCTTCGCCGCGCAGGATCTCGATGATGTCGAGTCGAATGAGGGTTTCATCCTCGGCCACAATGACGCGGCGCGCCGGCTGGGACGTGGGTTTTGACTCCGTTTGTTCAGTCACGGGATCTCCTTGGAAATGTACGGCGAGGACATCACCATCTTAGATGCGCCCTCGGCCGTACTTTGATCTGCATGGTCTATTGCGGCGTCAGCGGCGCGATTCTGGAATTCAGCCTATCTGCATGTAGAGTAATTCCGCGTACGTGAAGCGATCGCGTTGCTCACAATCAGCTGTGGGCGTACCGGTTTGCACAACGTATTCCGCGCCCGAGTGGCGGAATTGGCAGACGCGCCGCACTCAAAATGCGGTATCGAAAGGTGTGTGGGTTCGAGTCCCACCTCGGGCACAGTGTTACCGCAGGTCAGGGCCGGTGGGCCTCTGAGTGTGCACAAGCTGTTTACTTACGGGCCCCTTCGGGGGCCTTGTTTGTTGGGGCCGTTGCTGTGGCCGCGCCCCTTCCTTACGGACGAGGTCTTGGCTTGTTCCTTCTCCATGGCATTCTCGGGTCCAAGCGACATGACGTGACTCAAGCAGCAAGTTCACGAGCCAACGCAACTTGAACGCCTCCATGACGTCATTCGTTTCCGTTGTGCATCGGGAGGTGTTTGGGTGAGCCTTGGTACCGCTTTGGTACCGTGGGTGTGGATGTGAATCTGCGCGTTCCCGAAGATCTCGACCGCCGGCGCGATGAGCTTGAACGTTTCCAGGAAAGGCGGGTAACGGTCATGAACATCCTTCTGATCCTCGTAACGGTCCTTGCGGTGCTGTTCCTCTTAGGAGGCGGACTGGTTCATTTTTGAACTTCCTGATCTGGGTTGGCGTGGTGCTGTTGATCCTCGCTGCCGTCGGCTTCTTCATGGGGCGCAGGAGGACCTGAGCACGGTCGGCAGGAGTCTGCGTGCTGCGGGTCGTTCTGTCCTGCAATCGTCTGCGGCCGCATTGATCTGGATCCGCGTGTGAACAGAGGCTTCCGAAAGATCGGCAGGGCTCACGTCCGCTTCGTGCAGATCGGCACCGGTGAGGTCTGCTGACCTTCCCGCTGCGCTGCCCCTTCGCCTGTCGACGCGCTCCTGGCGGCTCCCGGGCGATTCGGCCGTTCCCTCAGGTCAGTGGAGCAGGAGCCGGCCGCGTCGGCGGGAGGCTTACATCCGCGCGACTTTGGCCTTCACCATCAGGTAAAGGCCATAACAGATCAGACCGGCGCCGACGGCGGTCAGCATATAAACTCCGTACGGCTGCTCGCGCAAGGCCTTCAATCCGCCGTCCAAGCCGGTGGACTCCTGAGGGTGGGCGTTAACTGTGGCAATGATGACCAGCAGTCCCACCAGAAACAGTGCGATGCCCTCTGCTACGTAGCCGACCACGCCCAGCCCCGTCACAACGGACCGGCCGGTGCCCGAGGACGGCAGCCGCAGATCCTTCCTGAACGATGCCTTGCATCCGAGGACCACGAATACAATGCCGACGACGGCGACCGCGGCCCCGGTGGCGATCAGCAGGAACGCACCCCCGGGTGCTTTCATGATTGAGACCGTGAAATCGCTGGTGGATTGTCCGCTGTTCTTGCTGTTTCCGCTTGCCGAGGCAGCGAACGTCAGCGCGATGACGGCGAACACCACCGCCTTGCCTGAGGCGGAAAGTTTGTTCCCCACCTTCTTCTTGGCTTCCAGCTGACCGTAGGCGAACACGGCGTTACCGGTTTGCCAGAGCGCCAGCGCCACACAGGCAGCGAATCCGGTCCACAGCAGCAGCAGTCCGCCTGGCTGGCCGGCGAGCTGGGCGACGGCCCCGCCCTGGTCCGCCTCTCCAGCCTTGCCGGAGGCCAACTGGATTGCGACGGACCCGGTCAGAACGTGCAACACGCCGCTGACGGCAAAACCTGCCCTGGCGGCGATCACGAGAGCCCTGGAATTCGATGCGTCCTCCACCGCGTCCGCGGCGTCCTTCAGCTCTTTCTTCATTTTCCGATCCTCAGTGCCAGCGCGAGCAAATGCGGTGGTGTACTACACGCCTATTTTCCCACGGGAACCCGCGCTCAAACAGGCCCGGTCTGAGCCGGCGAAGACGAACTGACCCGGAGCCGGCTCAGGGGCCGCATGCGATCGCGCGTGCAATTCACAACGGCGGACAAGTCGAGCCGGTAGGCCGGCCCGTCGCCGGAACCGTACTCCTCGAGTCCGGCCGCATCGCGCTCTAAAAGCCGGAGCCCGCCAACACTGTTACCCCGGGCGGCGTGGGTGAGCCCAACGCAGATTTGGGCGAGTCCTTGCCAAAGGTTGCGTTCTTCGGCCGGTCCGGCTTTCCAGCGGGCCTCGAGTACCTCATGGGCGGCGAAGGGCCGGCCAGCTTCCACCAGACGCCGGGCCGATACCAAAGTCTGCGCCGGCGGCAGCGGCTCCTCCGAGACCGGTTCGAACGCCAGCGCTTCCGTACGGCAGCGGCCGTCCAAGAGCGTCACGTGGCCGGGCCTGCCGCGGGCGCCTTGAAGCGTCCCGATCCCTGTCGCCGGTCATTGCAGTTTCCACTCGGAGCGTCCGTGGACCTTACTAACCTTCATCCGCCCAATCCTAAGACCCCGGTCCTTCGAACATTCGTCACCGCACTAAGGTCCGCTGCGTGGTCTCGTCGGCGTGTTCATCCACCGGACGCGAGGTGTCGCCACGGTCCATACCCAAAGCCGACTGCGCGGAATATACTTTAGCTCCCACCCCACACTGGGAGAGAAGCGATGATGCGCGGATTTGGCAGACGCAGATTGGGCGGACGCGGAATAGGTCTTATCGGGGTGATCTATCTGGTCATCGGACTGCTGGTTGCTGGAACTCACGGCTACCTCGTGGCCTGGAACATCCCGGGCAATGTTTTGGAAGGTCTGGCTGCCATAATTCTCTGGCCGCTCGTGGCTTTCTTCGCCGTCGATCTGCATGCCCTAATCGCTTGAACCCAACAAGAATCAAGCCGCACGACGACAGGTCGTCCGCAGCTACGCTTCGGTTGAGGCCGCCGCCTGGGGAGGGTGGCTCCAAATGCATCCGACGGACCCATATTCCCGGTTTGCGCATTTGGGTTGGAGTGAGCGAAGGCGGTGGCCCAGCCGAGTGAGTCAGGAAGTCTGCCGGGTGTTTGACGCCCCGCGCCAGCGTCGCTTGGTCGTCCATTGGTCGACACTGTGGTTCGTTCACGGCATAAGAACATGAAGGAGCTGCGGCCGGGATCGAGCGGGCGGTCGGATCTGCGAATCCTGTTTGCCTTTGATCCGGAGCGGCGGGCGATCCTGCTTGTCGCGGGGGACAAGGCGGGCAACTGGAGCAAGTCGTACAAGACGAACATTCCGGTTGCTGATGACCTGTTCGATGATCATCTGAGGATTCTGAAAGGAGGGGCATAGTGGCGAAGTCCATGGAGGAACTACTGGCGAAGCGTCCGGTTGACCGGGCAGCTGTGGATGCCCACAAGAAGCGCATGGTCGATGAGGTCCGGGCCTACCGGCTTCGGGAGCTCCGCGAGGCCTCGGAGTTGACGCAGGTCAAGCTGGCTGGGCGTTTGCATGTCAGCCAGAACAGGGTGTCCCGCATCGAGCACGGTGACATTGATCGTGCTCAGGTAGACACCTTGCGAAAATACTTCGAGGCACTGGGTGGCCGGCTTCGTGTCGAGGTTGAACTAGGCGACGAACGAATCCAGATCGCCTGATATAGCGACTCGGCAGGTCCGCCGCGGCAGACAGTCTCTAAGAACGGGCTATTCGTTGGGTTCGGGCTGGGATTCGAGTGTGGTGGCTGCGTCGAGGGCGTCGTCGACGACGATGAGGTAGTTGTCCCGGCCTGCGGCGAGTGGGATGGAGTGTTCGCCGTATTTGTCGTAGGCGAGGTCGACGGCGTCGGTGGCGTTGGTGATGTTGAGTCGGCGCAGGAGCCGGGCGATGTCGAGGGTGTCCTTGTCGCGTTCGGCGGCTATTTTCATGGCCAGGAGCGTTTCGGTGTCTGCGGCCTGGATGGTGAGTCCGTCGAACTGTTCAAGGTTGACCCAGGTGGCGTTCTCGGGGACGAAGGCTGCGGCGTTGGTGTTGAGCCAGTCGGGGGCGAGGTCGTGGTCGGCGGCCATGTCGGCGACGACGGTATGGATGGTGTGTGGGTCGGTGTAGCTGGCGTCGATGTCGGCTGTGGGGCGGTTGCCGATGCCTTGGAGGATGAGGGCGGCACCGCCGACGAGTTTGACGTCGCCGTGGGCGCCGGCGGCCTGCAGGCGTCGGCCGAGTTCACGGAGTAGTGCGCGGATTTGTGCGGCGGTGAGTTCTCCGCCGGTCATGCGGTGGCCAGGCTGCGTTCGCGGATGAAGACGTTCAAAGCGGCGAGTTCCGGCGGGGTCTCGGTGCGGGTGAGTTCCTTCATGGTTGTTCGGATGGTGCGGTAGGACTCTGCAGGCATCCATGCCGCGTCGAGGGGCTTGATCCGGCGTGTCCAAGATGGCGCGGGTTGGCCGAGGCGGTGTGCGGTGTAGTTGGTGATTCCGGCGAGGGCTGCTGACCAGTGCGGGTCTTTGAGGCGGGGGCTGTGCTGGAGCAGCGGGGTGCCGGCGGTGAGGGATGCGGTGGCGTAGTCGGCGAGCATTTTGATGGCGAACTCAAAGTCCCGTTCGGCGATGAGGCGCGAGAAGGTGGCGGCGTAGTCGCGCCGTGCCGGGTCGAAGTCGCTGCCGTGAGGAAGGGGATCTGTGGCTGCCAGGGACAGGCCAAGGGCGGTCATGACGGCTAGGGTTTTGCCGAGTTCGGCGCGGTCGTGGCCGGCTTCGAGATCGATGAGGAACTTCCGTGACACCCCGGCCCTGTCGGAGAGGGTTTGCTGGGACAGCCCGCGGGCTGTGCGGCGAGCGCGGATGATGGCGCCCGCAGCGGCGGGGGATTCAATTGTGGTTCCCAGTGGCATGGCATCCCTCCTACCGGTTCATTATGTCACCGAATGGTTACAAGTGCATTGTCTCGAGAGATGTCCGGCGGTTTGCTGTCTGCCAGCGCAGACGGATCTGAGCCCTTCCAGATGCTGTCCTGCGTCCTAACTGCGATACTGAGTGGGAGCAGTGCGCAGTTGTAGTTACCCAGCGCTGCGGCAGCAGAGGACATGACATGTCAACGGCGGGCTTGATAGAAGCGGCCAACCCGCCGGCAGACTTCCTGGCGGCCTACTACGCCGAGTTGCCGCCAGAAGACAGGGAACCTTACGAAGCCGGTCGTTTGGAGGCCCGAGCGGCCGCGCATTACTGCGCCGGTCTGGCACGGGTCCCGGGCGCTGGCGCCTGGGCGGGACTAATTCCCGAAACGGACAGTACAGTCCTTGGCGTGGTCACCGATGATGCGCCGTTCATTGTGGATTCCGTGCTGGCCGAGGTAGCGCGGCAGGGCTTGGGTATAGATTTGGTGGTCCACCCGACGTTCACCGTTATCCGGGATTCCAGCGGCCAACTCACAGATATCAGCCCTGCCTCTCTGCAGAAGAACGCTCCGGCTGAATCGTGGGTTTCCGTGGAATTCCGTGAGTCCCTCGGTGCAGAGGCCGTCGAGGCGCTGCTGGCTGGGATCCGGCGGGTAATCGCCGATGTTGGCATCGCCGTGTCGGACTGGCAGGCGATGCGCCGGAAGGCGCTGGAGGCTGAAGCCCTGCCTGATGTCCCTGCCGAGCGCCCCGGACACGGCATTGAAATAGCCCGAAGTCTCCTGCGGTGGCTGGCCAGCAATAACTTCGTCTTCATTGGATACAAGACCTACAGGATCCGCGAGGAAGCGTCAGAGGAGTATCTCCAGGCAGTGGAGGGAACCGGGCTGGGGATACTCAGGCACGGCGATGCCAAGCCGCGTCGGCTTTCACCAACCGCGACGAAGGCCCTTCGTGTACCGCCTCCTTTCCTCGTGACCAAGGCGAATTCGAAGTCCACGGTTCATTGGGACGACCACCTGGACTACATCGGTATCAAGACATTTGACGCCGAGGGCGAAGTCACTGGCGAGCACCGGTTCCTTGGCCTGTTCACCTCCAGCGTCTACAACGGCCCAGTGGATGACATGCCGGTAGTCTCGGACAAGGTCCGGACCGTTTTTGCCAACAGCGGGTTGGCAAAAGCCAGTTATTCCGGCCGGCACCTGATAACTATTCTGGAAAGCTACCCGCGAGATGAGCTCTTCCAGACCGGCGTCGATGACCTGTCCCAGAAGGCCCTGCAAATCACGCGCATGCAGGAGCGCAGGCGCTCCCGCGTGTTCCTGCGGGCGGTTCATCACGGCACTGGTCTATCTGCCGCGGGACCGCTACAACACCTCAGTGCGCATCCGGATCGAAAATGAGCTGCGCCAGGCGTTCGGCGCCCTCGACGTCGACCACGAGGCGCGGGTGACGTCGTCGGCGTTGGCCCGAATCTTCTTTACCGTGTGGCTCCCCGGGGACGCAACACCATCTGTTACCGAGGGAGACCTTGAACGCAGGGTGAGCCGCGCGGTGCGGTCCTGGCCCGAAGGAATCCTCGATGTCCTCCGGGAGACCCATCCGGGCCTGGACGCCGAAGACCTCTCCAAACGGTGGGGTAATGCGTTTCCAGCCGAGTACAGGGTCAAATACAGTGTTGAGGACGCGCGGGCGGACATCGCGCGACTTGAACAGCTTGACGACGGCATGGGCTCCGCGGCGCGGCTGTACATGGACTCTCGGACGCCCGGTCCTCCCGAGGGGCACGGGCGGCTGCGCCTCTACCTCCGCGAGCCGCAAAGTCTGACGCACATCCTGCCCTACTTGGAGCACCTCGGACTGGAGGTCCTCGAGGAACGTCCCTATGAAATTGTTGACTCGCAGTCCCGGACGTTCTTCCTGTACGACCTCTCGGTGCGCTATCCGGCGGACTTTGTCGGCCCGGAAGCCCAGACAGTGCTGCCCTCACGGGGCGGGCCGAATCGGACATACTGGACGGCCTCGTCCTTCGCCAGGGATTTCCGTGGCGCGTTGTGTCGCTCCTTCGCAGCTACGCCAAGTACTGGCGCCAACTGGGGACGTCGTATTCCTTCGAGTTCGTGGCCTCGACACTTCAGGCGTACCCGGTGGCGACAAAGGCGCTCGTGTCGCTGTTCTCTGTCAAATTCGACCCGGATATAGACCTCCCCGACCGTGGCAGAGGGGTGCGTCTGGCCGATGATCCGGTCTCGGATGCAATTTCAGGCGTGGCAACGCTGGACGACGCTGCCTTTGTGCTGGAAACGTTCGCCTCCCTGATCCGGGCCACCGTGCGAACAAACTTCTACCAGGCCAAACCCCACATCAGCACCAAGTTTGATCCCTCCGGGATCGACGTTCTCCCCACCCCCCGACCCGCGCACGAAGTGTGGGTGTACTCTCCGCGGCTCGAAGGGGTCCACTTGCGCTTCGGCAGGACCGCCCGTGGCGGGCTCCGCTGGTCCGATAGGCAGGAAGACTTCCGCACCGAAGTCCTAGGGCTGGTCAAGGCACAGGCCATCAAGAACGCCGTGATCGTTCCGGACGGCGCCAAGGGGGGCTTCTACGCCAAGCTCGCCACAGGTATGGCTGACAGGACGGCGCGACTGGAAGAGGGCCAGGAGTGCTACCGGACCTTTATCCGGGGCCTGCTCGACGTCACGTATAACATCCGCTTCGAGGACGGGGGCGAGGTCACCGTTGCGCCGGAACGCGTGGTCCGTTACGACGACGACGACGACGCGTACCTCGTGGTGGCTGCAGACAAGGGCACTGCCACCTTCTCGGACATCGCAAACGACGTCGCCGGAAGTTACGGCTACTGGCTCAGTGACGCCTTTGCGTCTGGAGGCTCAGTGGGCTACGACCACAAACGGATGGGCATCACTGCCCGAGGTGCGTGGGAGTCCGTAAAGATCCATTTCAGTGAACTTGGCATCGACCCGCAGACCTCAGGCTTCACGGCGGTCGGCATCGGAGACATGAGCGGGGACGTGTTCGGCAACGGGATGCTGCTGTCGCGGCACATCCGGCTGGTCGGAGCCTTCGACCATCGCCACATCTTCCTGGATCCGCAGCCCGACTCCGCGGCATCCTTTTGCGAACGGGAACGCCTGTTCCGCCTCCCGCGATCCAGCTGGGATGACTATGACCGTACCCTGATCAGTGCCGGAGGAGGCGTCTGGCCGCGGGATGCACGCCGCCTGAACTTGGCGAAACCTGTGCCTCAACTGCTCCTATGGGTCCTGCGAATACGTCTCAGGAGTAGGGTTGCCCTAGTCGACGAAGGGGTCAACATGAGCTACAAATATCGAACCGTCCGCGTTCGCGGTACCGGGCTGGTTGGAACAATCGCCCGGAAGCATGGAAGCGGACCTGACACCTACGAAACGTCCAAGGATCCGAGCACATCAGTGGTTCCAGTGTTCTTCGAGGCAACTGGCGAGATTCGTTTTTTCGACAGGTCGATGCTTGAGGACGTCGTGGCGCCTGTCAGTTAGCAGCGAAAGTAAAGCAACGGGCATGGGTGCGGAAGCCTATCCGCAGTTGGGGATTAAGCCAGAGCCGGCACGTAGGGCAGGCATTCCCGAAAGTCTCGTGGGCCGCCAGGTATTGCAGGCTCCAAACCCCAACAGGCGTGTGCCGTTTGGCTGAGTAGCGGTTTGGACCGTTCCGACTGGCTCGTGCTCACAGGGGCAAACCGGAAGCGTGCTGCTGCGGAACCGGCTGGTCAGGACTCGATGAAATCATTGAATTTGCGCAGCCCGGGGTTAGGCACCCGTCCCCGTCTGTAAAGCTAAACAGGCGCCAAGCGGACCAACGGGCTTCCCGCCGCAGCTGGTGGCGATCAAAGCTGCAGTAGGACCACCATGTGACAGGTCATGGGTATCCCCGTTGGTGTCAGCGTTTGGTCTGCGCCCGCGGCGACAGTGACGGCCATCCCTCCGCCGGGGCCAATGCTTAATGGTGATTACGTTCCACGTCTGTTCTCCCTCATCCGTCCAACCCTGGCCGGCCGGATTCCGCTGCCGGGCAGAGACCCCGTCTGTTCATCCTTCTTAAGGGACCGTCAGCAAACGGCAGACGGACCATGCTTGCGTATGTATGGTAAAGCTGCCGCACAGCGTAAGACCCGCCGCTGGCGCCGCTGGTCTTACGCTGCAAGGGTGTGCTTAGGGGTGAATCTTTTCGGGGACAGTGAAGACCACGACGCCGCCCACGACCGCAAAGATCGCGAACATGTAGAAGTTCACCTGCCAGCCGAAAGCCAGTCTGGCTACGGCACCCCTGATGATCGGGCCGCAGATGGCGCCGCCACCGCCGACGTCGACCGCGACCGCAGCGCCGACCCGGTGGCCGGCTGCACGGTCACCGTGCGGCGGTGGTTCCGGAAGTTGCGAGGTCGATGCCACGGGTCTCCGGTAGTCCGAAGGTGGCGAAGAGGCTAACCAGGCTCACGCCGGCCAGAAGCAGCCCGATGGCGGGACTTCCCAGACTGGCGCCGAGCGATGCCGCCACCAGCGGTGTGACGCCCCCGCCGACCAGCGCCCCGAGGTTGTAGGCCATTCCGGCACCTGTGTAGCGGTAGCGGGTGGCGAAGAGCTCCGGCAGGAATGCGCCCACCGGACCGTAGATGCCGGCGACGATCAGCAGCGTGCCGGACAGCCCGACTGCAAACGACCAGGTGGTGCCGATGTCGAGGATCGGGAAGAGCAGGAGCGACCAGGGGACCGCCACGACGCACGAGCCAACGATCACCGCTCGGCGGCCGACCCGGTCGGAGAGCATTGCACTGCCAATAGTTCCTGCTGCGAAGAACATCGCGCCGACGATTCCCAGCGAGAGGATGGTGGGCCGGCTGTGGCCAAGGCCCTCGGCACTTGTGCCATAGCTGCTGAGAAAGGCTGTGCCGATGTAGAAGAAGGCGAAGAGCATCATGGTGGAGGCGCCGCCCAAGAGGATCTGGCGTGGCTGGTTTCGCACCGACTCCCACACGGGCAGCTTGCGGGGTCCAGCCGGGACGGCGCTCGAGTCGCTGGCCTCCTTGAAGACTGGAGTCTCTTCGATCTTGAGGCGGATGTAGAGACCGATCATAACGAGCACGGCACTTCCGATGAACGGAATGCGCCACCCGTACGTGAGGTATGCCGCCGACTTGTCGCCAAGTGACAGATTGATGACGAGGAAGGTTGCGCTCGCGAGGGCGAAGCCGATCGACGGGCCCAGTTGGGGGAAGGCTGCGAAGAGGCCCCGGTGTTTAGGCGGGGCGTACTCGGCGGCCATCAGTGCCGCGCCGGCCCATTCGCCGCCGACAGCGAATCCCTGAAGAAAGCGGAGAACAACGAGGATGATCGGCGCGGCGATCCCGATTACGCTTGCGTCGGGCAGCAGCCCGATGGTGACGGTCGCGATGCCCATGATCAGCAATGTGCTGACGAGCGTTTTCTTGCGCCCCAGCCTGTCACCGAAGTGGCCGAACAGGACAGCACCGAGTGGGCGCGAGACGAAGGCCACGGCAAAGGTTCCGAATGAGGCGAGAGTGCCGGCGGCCGGGCCGAGCGCCGGGAAGAAGACCTGCGGGAAGACGAGGGCCGCAGCCGTACCGTAGATGAGGAAGTCGTAGAACTCGATGATGCTGCCCATCGAGCTGGCGACGGCAACCCTGGCCATCGAGGTGGGGCGAGGACCGGACCGGTTCGCAACCGGTGCGAGGCTTTCGAGCATGCGATATCTCCTTTGACATCGGTCGTCGAGACGAGGTTTGTTTCGACGCGAAGATGTCATCGTGCCAGCGCCGCGCGTTCGCCACCACCTCCCGATGGAGGTGTTTTCGCGCCACCGGTCAGGGCAAAAGGCGGAGCCTGCGCGCGGCCACTACGGCCTCCGCACGGCTGTGCGTGTCCAGTTTCGCCATGATCGACTGCATGTAGCTCTTAACGGTGACTGCTTTGAGCGAGAGCCGTTTGCCGGTTTCCGCATAGGAACAGCCGAGCGCCACTTGGGCGAGCACATCCGTCTCCCGCCGGGTGAGGTGCGGGGCGCCGGCCGGCGCCGCGTCGGAGCCCTCGAGCCGTGCGGTCACGGCGAGGATGCGCTGGGCGAGTTCGGGATCAGTCGTGGTGCTGGCGACCGAAAGGAGCTCGGCATGCGCGAGCCGGACGGTCTCGATGAGGTTCCGGTCCGGTGGCTCCGCGGCCAGGCTTTGGACGACCCGGAGAATCGAGACCCGATGGTCCACCTCGTCCCGTATGGCCAGTTCCCGGGAGATCCTCGAGGCGCCGGCGCTGAGTTCGGTCACCACGCGCTCGCCGATCGATGTGCGCTCCCGCGTTGCCGCGTAGAGGATGCACCGGGCACGGCCGTCTACGAGGATGGGGAGTGCCACCATGGTCCGCAGCCCCTCGATGCGTACGGCGTCGTCATGATGGTGAGTGATGCTGTCGGAGTCAAAGTAATCGGCTACCCCGACCGTACGCGCCTGGGAGAGTGCCCGCCCGCCCACCCCCNCTCCAGGCTGCACGCTGAGGTTCTTCAGTCCGTGAGTCGTCGTCCCGAAGAACTCGGTGATGGTGAGCTCGGTGCGGTTCACGAGGCCTGCGAAGAACACCGCTGAGCCCGTCCGGGCTGCGGTTTCCCGGATCGCCCGCTTCAGCAGGTCGCGGTCGCTCGGCCGGTACACGTCGTTGTCATGCCCTGTCATAGGGCCCTTCTCCGGTTGGACTCAGCAGTTGGACTGAGCAGTTGGATGGAGCAGGCTAGACGGAGCGGCCGTCGAGCTTGTCCTGGATGCGCCGCGCCAGCTCAGCAGTGGGTGTCGAGCGGGGAAATACGGCCACAACCAGGTCGTCCCCGGCCGGGACGGATGCGGGGTCGCCCTTCGGCAGTACCCCGAACATACGGCGCACCGCCAACAGTTCGTGTTCCAGGTTCTGGAGGGAACCGCCGGAGGAGTCCAGCATCATTTCGCGCAGCACATAGTTATGGGTTGAGGTGACAGCAGCGGCGAACCGGATTGCATCAAGCGTCGATATGCCCGGCAGTGACTGGCGAAGGTAGTCAGAGAAAAGCCGTTCATAGCGGGAGACCATGATCGTTTCCCGGTCCCGCAGCGCGGGCACCGCCTGCACCACGTGGTAGCGCTTTTGGGACAGCTTCCGGCGTTCGGAAAATTTCACGAAGACCAGCTCTGCGGCCTGGCACACAGCCTCCCACGGATCGGGATGGCTGGCTGCCAGGTAGACCGTCAGCTCAGCGAGCAGGGCTTCGTGGTCCGCAAAGATCACGTCTTCCTTGGCGCGGAACTGACGGAAGAAGGTGCTGCGGGAGATTCCGGCAGCGAGGGCGATATCATCCACGCTGGTCGGGTCGTAGCCGTTGTCGGTGAACAACTCCAGCGCGGCCTCGGCCACGTCGGAACGGAAATTAGCCACTGATGCCATCCCGGTACAGTAGCAGCGCGTCACCCTGTCCGCCGCCGCCACAAAGCGCGACGGCGGATTTGCCGCTCCCGCGCCGCATCAGCTCATGGACGGCCGAGACCACCAGCCGCGCTCCGGAAGCGCCGATCGGATGTCCGATGGCGATGGCACCGCCGTTGACGTTCACCTTGTCCAAACCGAGGCCCAGGGCCGCTGCGGAGTGCGCCACCACCGAGGCGAAGGCCTCGTTGATCTCCACGAAGTCAAGGTCCCCGGCCGTCCAGCCGGCGCGGGCCAAGGCCGCGGTGATTGCCTGCGCAGGCTTGTCCGGCAGTGTTGTGTCCGGCCCGGCGATCTGCCCGGCGGGCCCGACGACGGCCAGCACCTCGAGCCCGTGGGCATTGGCGTACGCCCGGGTCACCAGCACCACGGCGGCGGCGCCATCGCTCAGCGGCGAAGCGTTCCCGGCGGTGACTGTTCCCTCCGCGGTGAAGGCCGGCTTCAGCCCGGCCAGCACCTCCTGCGTGGATTGCGGGCGTACGCCCTCGTCATCGCTTACCAGCACGGGCCCGCCGCGCTTCTGCGGCACCGAAACAGGGACGATTTCGGCGCTGAATCTTCCCTCGGCCCGGGCCGCGGCCGCCCGCTGGTGGGACAGCGCCGCGATAGTGTCCTGCACCTCGCGGGAGAGCTGAAGGTCCGCGTTGGCGCGGTCCGTGGCAATGCCCATGAGCTCCTGGTCAAAGGCATCCGTGAGCCCATCATGGCCGGCCGAGTCCACGGCCGTGATGCCGCCGTAGAGGTAGCCTGCGCGCGATCCGGTGAGCAGGTGCGGGGCCTGGCTCATGGATTCCTGGCCGCCGGCCACCACCACATCCGCCTCGCCCAGTTTGAGCAGCCTGACGCCCTGGATGATGGCGCTCAGCCCGGAGAGGCAGACCTTGTTGACGGTCACGGCGGGGGCGCTAAGCGGTATTCCTGCCGCGACAGCGCTTTGGCGCGCGGGGTTCTGGCCGGCGCCGGCCGTCAGGACCTGGCCCACGATGACCGCATCGACGGCGGCCGGCCCAACCCCGGATTGTTCCAGGGCCGCGGCGATGGCCACGGCGCCAAGCTGTACGGCGCTCTGTGATGCCAACTGGCCCATCAGTTGTCCCTGAGGGGTGCGGGCCGCGCCCACAACAACTATGTCCTGGCTGCTCATTTGGTGGGTTCCTTGCTGAGGGCGGGGGCGCTGAGGTCCAGGGCGCGTAGCCGCGACTTCAGGACTTTGCCGGTTGAGTTGTGGGGGAGCTCTTCGGGGAAAAGGATCCTGTCCGGAACCTTGAATCCTGAGAGCAGACCCTTGACGTGCGAGCGGATCTCCTCGGCCGTGACCAGGCTGGAGCTGCTGCGGATGACAAAGGCCACCGGGCGTTCGCCCCATTTCTCGTGCGCGACGCCGATCACGGCCACGTTCAGCACAGCCGGGTGGCTCATGATGGCTTGCTCCACCTCGATAGTGGAGATGTTTTCTCCGCCGGAGATGATGATGTCCTTGGCCCGGTCCTTGAGCTGGATGTAGCCGTCGGGATGCATCACGCCGAGGTCGCCGGTATGGAACCAGCCGCCGCGGAAGGCGTCGGCCGTGGCCTCGGGATCCTTGAAGTAACCGAGCATCACGTTGTTGCCACGCAGCACGATTTCGCCAAGCGTTGCGCCGTCGGCCGGGACATCGAGCATGTCCAAGTCCACGATGCGCGCCGTCTCGGCCTGCAGCATCCCCACCCCCTGGCGCGAGATCTTGACGGCTCTGTCCTGGGTGGAAAGATCATCCCACTCGGTTTGATGCTCACATATCGTGTACGGGCCGTACACCTCGGTCAACCCATAAACGTGGACCACGCTGATCCCGATTGACTCCAGTGACGTGATGATCGCGGGCGACGGCGGCGCTCCCGCCGTCGTGATCCGCAGCGGCACCTTCAGCTCGTGGGCCTGGGGTGCGCCGGCAATAATGCTGCACACCGTGGGGGCGCCGCAGAGGTTGGTGACTCCAAGAGTATCGATGGCGTCCCAGACGGCGTCGGCGCGTACTGCCCGCAGGCAGATGTGGACGCCGGCGGCCGCCGTCACGGCCCACGTGGTGCACCAGCCGTTGCAGTGGAACATCGGAAGGGTCCATAGGTAGCGCGTGTCGCCGGTGAAGTGATTGTGGAAGGTTTCCCCGAGCGAGTTCAGGTAGGCACCGCGATGCGAATACAGCACGCCCTTGGGCTTGCCCGTGGTGCCGGAGGTGTAGTTCAGCGTGATGGGGGCGCGTTCGTCCTCTACGCTCCACGGAAGATCTGCGTCCTGGTGTCCGGACGCGGCGAGGAAGTCTGCGTACTGCGTTGTGCCCATGCCTGCCGGGACCTCCGGATACGGGATGGTGCTGTCAGGCACTTCGATCACCTCAGCCAGCTGTGTCTGGCCCAGGTCCATTCCCGCCACGGTGGCCAGCAGTTCCGAATCGGCAAACAGCAGCCTGGCTTCGGAATGTTCCAGGATGTACTGGAGTTCCCGGGCGGACATCCGCGAGTTCAGGGCCACCAGAACGCCGCCGGCCAGGGGGACGGCGTAATGGGCAATCAGGAGCTCCGGCACATTAGGACACAGGAAGGCCACCCGGTCGCCGGGCTGGATCTTGCTCTTGATCGCTTTGGCCAGCCCCTGGGCTTCGGTGGCGAAGTCCCGGTATGTATAGGAGCGGTCACCGTGGATGATCGCCGTCTTCTGTCCGAACACCTCGGCGGAGCGCTGCAGGAACCGAAGGGGGCTCAGCGGGGTTTCATTGGGAAGCTCAATTGTGGTCATGGCGAATCCTTAGGCGAAGGCGCTTTGTCCGGTGACATCGCGGCCGATCAATAGGGTCTGAATGCTTTGCGTGCCTTCGTAGGTATGGATGGATTCGATGTCGAGAAGGTGCCGGATCACGTGGTTTTCCAGCAGGATGCCATTGCCGCCCAACATGTCGCGGGCAATGGATGCCAGCTCGCGGGCCTTGCGTGTGTTGTGGTACTTCGCCATCGAGGCCTGCGTGGGGCGCATCTCGCCGACCGCATCAAGCCCCGCGAGGTGGAAACAGTGCAGCTGCATGCTGGTCAGCTCCGCGAGCATGTACGCCAGGCGCTCCTGGACAAGTTGGAACTTTGCCAGCGGCTTGCCGAACTGTGTCCGTTGCGTGGCATAGTTCAACGCGGCTTCGTAGACGGCGGTGGCGTGGCCGAGGGCGGACCAGGCCACCCCCAGGCGCGTGGCAACCAGGACTTCGGACGTGTCCTTGAAAGTGCGGGCACCGGGGAGAAGACTGGCCTTTGGAATGCGGACGTTGTTGAGCTTGATCCTGGCCTGGTGTATTGCGCGCAGCGAGGCCTTTCCGGTGATGGTTTCGGCCTCGTAACCCTCCCGGTTCTGTTCCACCAGGAAACCGCGGACGTCGCCGTCGTCATCGCGTGCCCAGACCACCGTGACATCGCCGACGGAGCCGTTGCCGATCCACTTCTTCTCGCCATTGAGGACGTAGTCCTCCCCGTCGAGCGAGGCGGTGGTTTCCAATGCCACGGAATCGGAGCCGTGGTCCGGTTCCGTCAGGGCGAAGGCGCCGAGCTTTTCGCCGCGGGCCAGCGGACCGAGCCACTTCCTGCGCTGGGCGTCGGAGCCAAAAAGGGCAATCGTCCGCAGTACCAGGCCGCCCTGGACTGCGATCACCGTGCCCAGGGAACCGTCCCCGCGGGAGACCTCCATGTTGACCAGGCCGGCGGCCAGCGCGGACATGGGCTCCAGGCCCTGTACGTCAATGCCATCGGCCAGCAGGTTCATGGTGCCCATCCGCTTCGCCAGGTGGGCGGGGAACTCGGCCCGTTCCCAGTAGTCGTTCATCTGCGGGAGGGCCTCCACGGTGAAATCCCGTGCACGCCTCCACGCTTCGCGGTCGGGTGCAGAAATGTTGGCGAAGACGGAGTAGTAGTCCGTGTCCAGCGGTTCAGCGACGTCATAGTCGGGCATGGGCTTACATCCTTTTATTGGGAGGAATTGAAGAATGGCGCCGAGGTGGCGGCGCTTGTTTGAGGCGGGCAGCGCGGCCCTGGCTATCCGGCGACGCCGGACCCGGGGTGGAAATCCCTACCCCACACACGCCGGGAGGCGCCGCTTTGGTCTAGCAGAGGGGTAAGGCCTCCTTGATGTTGGGGGAAGTTGGCGCCGAGCAGCATGCACAAATCCACTTCCGCGGGACCGACCACCACCTTTTCGGCGAGCATCAGGCCCACCTCCTCGGCCAGGGCCTCAAGTATCCCTGCCCTGATGGCCGCCGCGTCCGGTGCCGACACTGAGCCTCCGGATTCGGCAACGGGCAGCAGGGCGGCCGCCTCGGGAAGCACCGTGCCGGTCTTAGCGAGGTAGCCGCGCAGCCGGGCATCCGCAATGGCTGCCAGGCTGCTGCTGACATAAAACCGGTCAGGGTAGGCGGCGTGCATGCTCTCGCAGATGTGCAGCTGGACGGCGGGTCCGATGAAACCCAGCAGCGTCAGCGGGGTCATGGGTAGCCCGAGCGGGTCCAGGGCATGGTCCGCCACCTCGATATCCGTCCCGTCATCAATGACCCGCAGCAGTTCGCAGAACAGCCGGGTCAGGATCCGGTTCACCACAAAGCCCGGCGTGTCCGTTACCAGGACCGCAGTCTTGCCCAGAAGCCGGGCAAGCGAACAAGCGGTGGCGACGCTGACGTCGTCGTTGTTTTCAGTGCTGATGATTTCCACGAGCGGCAGCACAGCCACCGGGTTGAAGAAGTGCAGTCCCACCAGGCGTTCCGGGTGTGCCAGGCCGTGGCCCATCGCCGTCACGGAAAGGGACGACGTGTTCGTCAGCAGCAGCGCATCAGTGCGCAGCAGGGGCTCGATCTCCGCGAAGACGGCGCGTTTGACGGCCAACTCCTCGAACACCGCCTCGATGACCACATCGCAGTCCCGGTACTCGCGCTTATCCACGGTGCCGCGGACAAGACTTCCCAAGTCGCGGGCCGCCGTTTCGCTGAGCTGCCCACGGCTCACCAGCTTCTCCAAGTGCCCGGCGATCCAGCCAAGCGCGCCATCCACCTTTGCCTGGGAAAGATCCGTGATCAGGACCGGAACGCCGAGCTGTTTGGCAAAAACAAGGGCAAGCTGGCTCGCCATAAGCCCGGCCCCGATTACGCCAACGCTTCGGACGGGGCGCGGATCGGCGCTGGGTGCGCCCGCCGGACGCTGCCGTTGAGTGTCCAGTAGGGCCGCGGCATACGCCTGCGCCGATTTTCCGGGCGACTCGCAGGCGTCGACGGCAGCGCCCGTGAGTGAGGCAGTTTCTACGACATTGTCAGGAACCATGTCACCGTTCTACAGTGAAACTAAGTGTCAAGTCAACTGATACTCAGTTTCATAGAAGGTGATGGTGGCTTTGGAACGGCTGGGTTGGCGCGATGATCTCCGGGATAGTTCCTTTTTCTGTGCGCCTCAATTCGGCTGATGTCGCAGTAGGGCGAGACCTTCGCCGTTACGGGCTGGTATGTCAGCTACTCCAACCGGAAACTGGACCCCATCGCCCTGAAATCCGCCACGAAATCGAAAGCCACGAGTTCGACCAATCCGGCAACCGAGTGGACGGAGCGGCGAAATGAGAGGGACCCGGTTCCTGTGAGAAGCCGTGTCTTACGGCTTGAGAGGCGGAATCCCGGCTTTTGCAGGGGTCTGCCCTTTCGCCTTGGAGCCCTTCCATAGATGATGGGAGCGGTGGCTGCTTTCGGCATGCAGCACCAAGACGGGGCAGTCCGCGTGGGCAACACACGCAGAGCTCACGGAGCCGAGGTGCATGCCAAGGAAACCCCCATGGCCCCGGCGTCCAACCACCAGCAATGAAGCGCCGGCCGCCACTTCCACGAGCTTCGCCGCAGCTGGTCCGCGGACCAGGTTCGAGGTCAGTCTTTCCGGAGTCTCCTCACCGAACGCCTTTTCCAAGGCGTCCGCAAGAGTCTTCGCCGCAGCCGCTTCAAACCGGGCGAAATCGGGTGGGACATATCCGGCGTAAATCTCCGGAAAATCCCAACAGGCAATAGCGACAATGGTGGCGTTCAGGGCCGGCGCCAGCTGTGCCCCCAGACGGAGCGCCTGGATGGACGATTCCGAACCGTCCACACCGACAAGAACCTTGGCTTCCGCATCCATGATCATTCTCCTTCGAAGGTGAATCCCCTGGGTAGTCTGCAGCTCCCAATAGCGGTAGCTGTGTGCCGAGCATATGCGCACCCGCAGGCGAACGGAACTGCCTACAGATGTTTCTCGGGTCTGTCCGGGAATCCGATGCTATTTAGGTCCAATCACCGAAGTAGCCGCATGGGCTAAAGCAGTGTCCACGGGTCCGTCCAAACCGAGTAACCACTCGCCTTATCGACAAATTCGCGGGAGCAAGAGCCTTGAGCTGCTATCCAGAGACCGGATGAGTCGGGCATGACATCTTCGACCAAGCCCCGGCGGTGAAGGTCATTGTCGAGATGAACGTCCACCACCCTTCCGGCCAGGGATTCCCATTCATCCGTGCCGCGCATCCTTGGGATTGCAACGCGTCCGTTAATCATTCTGTGTACGTCCTAAGTAGGGACGGGGGGGACTATCTCATTAACGGTGTATCCGGCGTTTTCATTTAGTAGCTTTCGGCGGCCGGGAATCGGTCGCTGAAAGTGATGGCGAAGGCGTTCAAAGCGGGCTTCCAACGCACGGCCCATCGGGTCCTGCCGGCACCGGTCGGATCGAGGGATCGGGTGACCAGAAAGAGGCACTTTAGCGCAGCCTGCTACGTGGGGAATGACCCCGCGCCTTCACGGCGCGCCGGTACCTGGCGTTGAGGGATTCGATCGCGTTGGTCGAGCAGATCACGCGCCGGATTTCCACGTCATAGTCCAGGAACGGGATGAATTCCTCCCACGCGTTCTCCCACAGCCGCACGATCGCCCCGTATTTCCTGCCCCAGCGCTCCGTGAGCTCCTCGAAAGCCGCTCTGGCCGCCGCAGCGTTCACAGCGGTGTAGATGGGCTTCACATCGCGTTTGAGCGCGTCCCAGTCCTTCTTCGAGGCCAGCCGGAAGGTATTCCGGATCAGGAGAATAATGCAGGTCTGAACGGTTGTCAGCGGCCAGACGTTGGTGACGACTTCGGGCAGGCCTTTGAGTCCGTCGCAGACCAGGAAAAAGGTGTCTTTAACGCCGCGGTTCTTGATGTCGGTGAGCACGCTCATCCAGAACTTCGCGCCCTCCCCGTCGGTCCCGGCCCACAGCCCCAGGATGTCCTTCTCCCCGTCCAGGGTCACGCCGATTGCGGCGTAGACGGGCCGGTTGGCGACCTGCCCGTCGCGGATCTTGACGACGATGGCGTCGATGAAGATCGCCGCGTAGACCTCATCCAGCGGCCGGTTCTGCCACGCGGCCATCTCCTCGAGCACCCGGTCGGTGATCCGGGAGACCGTCTCCTTCGACACCGACGCACCGTAGATCTCGGCGAAGTGCGCGCTGATTTCTCCCGTGGTCAGGCCCTTGGCGTAGAGCGAGAGGACCATCTCATCGACCCCGGTCAGGCGGCGCTGGCGCTTCTTGACGATGACCGGCTCGAACGTGCCTTCCCGGTCCCGCGGCACGTCCACCTGCACGGGGCCGGTGGTCTCCGTCAACACCGTTTCGGGCGCACCCCGTTGCGGGAGTTCCCGGTCTGTTTACCGGCCGTATCGTGCTTTTCATATCCGAGATGCTCGGTCATTTCCTCATCGAGCGCAGTCTCGATCACGGTCTTGGTCAGCTGCTTGAGCAGACCATCGGGACCGGTCAGGGACAGGCCCTGCTCCTTCGCCATCCTGACCAGCTCGCGGGCAGCGTCAGCCTCGGATATTTCTGTCTTCTTCTCAGCGGTTTTCGTACTCGGCACAGCCTCAAGTGTCGCGGCCATAGCGGGCTCCTCCCCGCCAGGCTTACCGCCCGGCATGTCGAGCCGGATACACCGTTAATTCCCCAGTCCCTGGCTTGGGACACCTTATGGTGACGGTTGGCCAGCAGGGTTTCGTAGCCCAGGTTAGCTCGGGTAGCTCCACCGACAGCGCGTTCGGCAACCCAACAACTGCCGCTTCCATCGGCCAGCTCATTGGTCCGCCCGCCGTGACCCTCGTGGCGTCGCTGGGTGTCGCGGCCGGGGACCATCCGGATACTTCCCTGGGGCTGATGGTCTGTCTCAGATTCAGCGCGCTGGCCACGCCAGCGTATTTCTCCTTGGGGCGCACGGACGCCGGACTGCGCAATGGCAGGCATAGAACAGCCGCTGGGCCCGTCAGCCTCGCTAAGTCCTCAAGGCGCCAGGGCGGTGCCGTTCCCTGGTGGTCAGCGGCTGCGTCGTGGTAGCGGTGGACCTGATGTATGCGTTCATCCCGGTCTGGGCCGCCGAACAAACGTCAGTGGCGCAGTCGTAGGGACGCTCCTCGTCCTCCGGGTCCACGTTGTAGCGAGCAGGGTGGGCCTTACCCGACTGGTCGCACTGCCGTTTGTGGGGCCCTGCGGTGAGATCGCGGTGATGATCGGACTGAGCATCGGTCTCGGCATACCCCAGCCACTCACCATGACTTGGGTAGTTTTCGCTGGCGGCATCACCCAGCCACAGCGCCGTTCTGGGGCTGAGGATGACGGTCAACCGGCTGGCGCAGATCACCCTACCCATCGCCGTCGGCTCCGCTGTTGCCCTCTTGGCGTGCTGGGGAATTTTTGAGGCGACGCCGTGCTGCTCCTGGGGGCTCTCGCGGAAGTCGCAGGGTCAACCTCCGGCACCGCCGCTCCGCCAGAAACTTAAAAGGTTGGACGCCTCGCTTCCTCCCGCAATAGGTCGGTCTTGAGGACATCCCATGCTCTCCCTCCGCGCTCTCAACCGCGGGGGCGCCTCAACGTATCAGGTGCACCGAACCTAATTCCAGAATTGAGACGGCTTCTTAGCGGATGTCGTCTTCGCCCGCGACAGGTTCGAAACTGCCCTCGAAAAATCGATGGCCAGGGAAGTCACCCGGGCAGCCATCACCATGGAAGTCCAGCACACCTGACGTTCTGCTCGACACATCTCCAACCCATCCTCGGGGCACAGCCGTCCCGCCGCAGCTCAGTATTACAGGTTTGACGGCCTGGTCGTCATGGCAATCCTGCCGTCACGAAGCGGTAACAGCGCGGCGGCCGAGATGACCACGAGGAAAGCAGTTATCAGGAAGTCGAGTTGAAGTTCGCTGATGAAGTCGGGCTGAATGCTGGTTGTGGCGCCGTGGACCGCCACTCCGATGGCACCGCCGAGTTGCCGTGCGGTATTGAGCACGCCAGCCGCTGTTCCGGCACGGTCGGCCGGTACGTGATCCAGAATGAGAGCCGTGAGTGGGGGCCCAGTGAAGGAGCCACCGCCGCCAACAGGAACCATTAGGAGTGCCGCAGCGATGGTCGGTGCGTCTTGTGGAAGGAGGCTAATGGCCACAAGTCCCGCGGCAACGAGACCCTGGCCTCCGATCATGGTCGGCAGCTTCCCGAATCGTTCCAGGGCTCGAACGACTGTGGACTTGAGCATGACGACAAGCACGGTAATCGGCAGGAAAATGCAGCCCGGCGGCCAAAAGATCCATGCCGTGCTGCTGGTGGAAATTGTGAGTCTGGAGGAAACGACACCGCAGAAAGCAGCCATATTCACGAGCGCAGTGCTGAGTCCCAAGGCAACGGTAGAGGATCCGAACAGTTGCCGGGGGATCATGGGGTGCCGGCCGCGAACCTGTGCGGCGATGAAAACTGCCGTACTCATAGCCGCCAGGGCAAATCCAACTAGAACTTGAACATCCCGATGGCCGGGTTCAGCTCCCTCGATGATTCCAAACCTTGATCCGCCAGTACCGAACATTGCCGCGATCTGCCCGTACCGACGTACCTGATGCCACCTGTGACCAGAAATTTCATGTACATCCTCATTGAGCGAAGACTACCCCGACGTTCCGGCGGCTCAGGACAGCCGGGAACGTCGGGGCAGTCATTCCCATTGCTACATGGCGATGATTTTAAGCAGCAGTGCGTGCTCCGGGTTGAGTACGGGCATGGGCAGGCCCACTTCGGCGAGGAAACTCCCGCGGGCTACTGCGCCGTCCGCTAGCCAGGTGGGGGGTTGGACCTGGGTGAAGGTGTGGGCGTAGTCTGCATCTGCCGGGGCTGGGAAGATGGCTTCTACCCGGTAGTCCCGGTCCGGTTCCAGGCCGGGGATGGTGATCCGTCCCGGCTGTTCTGCGAAGGCGGTGCGTGTGCTGACGAGGGCGAACAGGGCCGCGGTCGTTCCCTGCGTGGCACTACTGGGGGCCACCACACCGTGCAGCATCAGGGAATCGTCGGACATGTCCGCGCGGACCATGCGCCCGGAGTGGATCAGGGCGCGGTGTTCCTTGTAGAGGCCGATGAAGCGTTTGAGTTCCTCGCGCTCGGCGCCCTGGACGCTGCGGACGTCCCATTCCATGCCGAAGTGGCCGAACAGGGCGGTGATGGCGCGGAAGGACAAGTCGTGCGTGCGGGCCGTGGTGTGCGAGGTGGTGGGGCCGATGTGTCCGCCCACCAGCTCAGGCGGAACCACGACGCCGGTCCAGCGCTGGATGGTCTGGCGTTCGAGGGCATCGTTGCAGTCCGAGGCCCAGATGCGGTCGGTGCGTTCGAGGATGCCGAGGTCCACGCGGGCGCCGCCGGAGGAGCAGCTCTCGATTTCGACGCCGGGGTGCGCCTTGCGGAGTTCGTCGAAGAGGCGGTAGGCGGCAAGGGTTTGTTCGTGGACGGAGGAGCGGCCGCCGTGGCCGTGTTCGAGCAGGTCCCGGTTCTGGTCCCATTTGAGGTAGCTGATGTTGTTCTCGCGCAGCAGGGCGTCGACACGGTCGTAGATGTACTGCCATGCGTCCGGGTTCACGAGGTCGATCACATGCTGGTTCCGCCATTCAAGTGGCAGGCGGCCGCCGTCCTTGTAGCTGTGGACGGACGGACCAACGATCCATTCGGGGTGTGCGCGGACAATATCGGAGTCCAGGTTGACCATTTCGGGTTCCACCCAGAGCCCGAATTCCATTCCGCGCGAGGTTACGGCGTCGATCAGGGGCGTGAGGCCGTCGGGCCAGAGGGTTTCGTCGACGTACCAGTC
>NZ_PZKO01000030.1:0-42399 GCF_014926485.1 Pseudarthrobacter sp. AB1 | reverse complement strand
GGTGGCCAGTTCGTCGAGCTGGTAGGGCGTGGCGCCGTCGTTGGTGAGGGTGTGGCGCAGCTCCAGCAGGCCTCCCTCGTGCAGTGTCAGTGCGGACGAGACGGTGAGGCCGGCGTCGGGATCGGTCTGGACGATGGTGGCGGAAGTCCCCTCGGCGCCGGCGCTCACGACGCGGAGGCGGGCTGAGAAGTCGAGGCCGGAGACGCCGTCGGCGAGGCGGTGGCCGCGGAGTGCGGGACGGCCGCGCCAGCTGGACGATGCCTGCGGCAGGAGGCCGGCAGGCACGTTGGCGTCGATGGCGGAGTGCGGGATCGGTTCGCCGAGGATGGCGAGGTCCGGCAGCGTACTGCCAAGATCCGCGCCCCAGTGGATGACCTCGGCCTCCCCGCTGTCGAAGCTGATCACCAGGCTGGTGCCGGCGGAACGGAGATGCAGGGGGTCCATAAATACAGTCCTTCTAAAGGGTGGGAGTAATAAAAACTAGGCTGTGCGCCGCGGGCAAGACGATGCCCGCGGCGCACAGCCGGTCACGCGGGTGGCCTACTTGAAGAGGGCGTTGACCTTTTCGTTGGCCTGGGTGAGGGAACTGGCCGGGGCCTTGCCGGACACCACTGCGTCCATGGCGGGGTTCATGATGCCGTCAACTTTGGCAGCATTGTCCGCGATCGGGAACAGGAACGTCGTGCCGTCCTTGACATGCGTTGTGAAGGCGCTGACGTCGATGCCCTTTTCCTTGAAGGCCGCGGCGGCCTTTTCGGACGAGGAAGTGATGGCGGGGAAGACGACGGCCTTGGAGGCCACGACGTCCTGGCAGTCAGTCGAGGCGAGGTACTCGACCCATTTGACGGATGCGGCCGGGTTCTTGGTGCCGGCGTAGATGGAGTCGGCCAGGCCGTTGAACATGGACGCGCGTTTGCCGTCCGGTCCCGTCGGGGTGGGGGCGATGCCTGTGTCCACTCCCTTGTAGCTGGTGTACTGGCCGGTCGTCCAGTCGCCCGACGTGTTGATGGCGGCCTTTCCTGCGCCAAAGTTGTCCTGCATGCTGGCGCCTACCGTTGTTTCAAGTTTGGGCATGTAGCCCTTGTCCGCCAGCCCGGCCCACCAGGCGATGGTTTCCTGGAACTTGGGGTCGTCGTAGTTGAACTTTGTGCCCCAGGGGTTTTTGTCCGTGTGGGTCCAGCCGGTGGTGGCCGTTAGGAAGCTCCACTGTGTCTGGCCCTGGCCCGAGCCCGAGGACTCCAAACCCAGGCCGTAGACGGCCACTTGGTTTTTGTCGAAGCCGGCTTCGTCTCCGCGTTTACCGTTCTTGTCAACGGTCAGGTGGGCGATGGCCTTTTCGTAGCTGCCACCATCCGTGGGGTTCCAGTTCAGGGTGGCCATCTGTTCGGCCGTGATGCCGGCGGCGTCGGTCATGGCCTTGTTGTAGAACAGGCCCACGGTGTCCCAGTCCTTGGGCAGGCCGTAGCGCTTACCGTCCTGGCCCACCCACAGATCGGCGAGGCCCTTGTTATAGATGTCCACGTCGATCTTGTCGTTCTTGACGGCGTCGTCGAGGGCGAGGAGCTGCTTCTTGTCGGCGTGCTCGGGGTACTTGGAGAGGTGGTTCGTGAAGACATCAGGGGCGTTTCCGGCGACGAATCCGTTGGTCAGGGTGGTCCAGTAGTCACCCCAGCCGCGCTGGGTGATCTTGACCTTGATGTCCGGGTTGGCCTTGGTGAAGTCTTCCGCGCACTGCTCGTAGGCGGGCAGCTGATTGGAATCCCACAGCCAATAGTCGATTTCGCCTTTGGCGTCACCGGCGGTGGTGGATCCGCCGCCGCAGGCGGAGAGGGAGATGGCGATGGCTGCGGCGGCAGCGACTGCGCCGAGGGATTTTTTCATGTTGGACCTTTCGAACAGGGCATGAGGTTGCCCGGAGGGGAGCTGGTAAGGGTGAGTGGTTGGGGTTGGCGGTTTATTTGATGCCGGAGAATCCGATGGAGTTGACCACCTTCTTGCCGAACGCGATGAACAGGATGAGGATGGGCACTGCCGCAACGATGGTGGCGGCCATGAGTCCGGACCAGTCCGGGGCGCCCTGGGGGGACTGGGACTTGAAGACGCTAAGGCCCACGGTGAGGACGCGGATGCTCTCGTCGTTGCCGACCAACAGGGGCCAGAAGTATTCGTTCCACTGGCCGATGAACGTCAGCAGCGCGAGCGTTGCCATGGGCGCGGCGGCGTTGGGCAAGACGATCTGGAAGAAGATACGCAGGCTCTTGGCCCCGTCGAGCATGGCTGCCTCTTCCACTTCGCGGGACATGCTCAGGAAGAACTGCCGCAGGAAGAAGATGGCGAACGCGGACATGAACAGGAAGGGCAGTGTCAAGCCGGCGAACGTGTTCAGCAGACCCAGGTTCTTGATCATGAGGAAGTTGGGCAGCGCGGTGAAGATCCCCGGAATCATCATGGTGGCCAGGAACACGGAGAAGACCACGTCACGCCCGGGCCAGCGGAGCCGGGCGAAGGCGTAGGCGGCAAGTGCGCTGAAAAAGACCTGGCCTGCGGTAGTCACGGTGGAAAAAAGTATCGAGTTGCGCAGGTACAGCCAGAAGTCGATCGCTGCCCCGGAACCTCCTTCGGCGATGGCCTCTTCTGTGGTCTGCATTCCAAAGACACGCTTGAAGGCGCCCCAGGAGAAGTCGGCCGGCAGGAGATTAGCCGAGTTGGAGGCCAGCGAGTGGTTGCTGGAGAGGGCCGTTCGGAGCATCCAGAGGAACGGGAAAATGGTGAGGGCCAGTGCGAGGGCGATGACGGCCCACGCACCGATGCGGTGCCAGTCGAGGGCTTTTCGTGTGGTGAGTGTTTGAGTGGTCATGGCTGGGGTTCCTTAGTCCAGATCCGATTCGTTGCCTTTGAGGAACTTCATCTGGAGGAAGGCCACGAGTGCAAGGATCACGAAGAGAATGACGGACAGGGCGGAGGCGTAGCCGAAGTCCGATTCGCCGAAGGCTTTTTGGTAGATGTACATCTGGATGACGCGGGTGGCGTTGACCGGACCGCCGCCGGTGGTGACTGCGACGGTGTCGAAGACCTGGAACGATCCGATGACGGTGACCACCAGGACCAGTGCCAGGACCGGACGAAGGAGCGGCATCGTGATGGACCAGAACGTCCTGGTTGGGGAAGCCCCGTCGAGTGAGGCGACCTCGTAGACGTGGTGGGGGATGGACTGGAGGCCGGCGAAGATCAGCAGCGCGGTGTAGCCCATATGGCGCCAGACGTTGACGAATGCGATGGTGGGAATGGCCCACTGCTCGCTTCCGAAGAACGCGATCCGAGGACCGCCTAGCCAGCTGATGATTTCGTTGACGATGCCCAGCTGGTAGTCGAGCATCCAGAACCACAGGAGAGCGACAATCACGTTGGCCACCAGGAACGGCAGCAGCAGCGCTCCCCGGATGAACGTGGATTTAGCCACGCGGTGCATCAGCACCGCCAGGCCGAGGGCGATGACTGTCTGGAAGACGATGTTGATTGCGACGTACTGGATGGTCACAGCCATCGCATTCCAGAAGAGCTCATCCTTGAAGATCGCCGTGTAGTTGTCGACGCCGACCCATTTGGGCTCTCCGAGGATGCTGTACTCGGTGAAACTCAGGTAGACGCCGCGGACGGTGGGAACCAAGCTAAAGGCCACGAGGCCGATCATCGCCGGCAGGATGAACAGAAACGCGATCCTGACGTCACGCAGTTTGGCCCTGCGACGGCCCCGGCTTGAACCCTGGGGCGCCTTGTGAGTGGCGCCGGGTGGGTGCTTGGTAATTGTGGTCATCTTTGATCCCTCTCCTGTGAGGTAGGTAACAATTGACCGCTACTCTACGCGCGTTGCAACGGAAAATGCAATACCCATTCGCTGGAATACGCAGGTTTACTGCTGGGCCAAAGAAAGACCTTGACGCGCGTAGATTCCATGCGCATACTTTCTTCCATGACTTCTTCAATTGGAATCGTTGGTGCAGGACAGTTCGCAGGCGTGTTCGCCAAGCTCTTCGCTGCCCACCCGGGAATCTCAGACATCTATTTCACCGACCTCATCACTGATCGTGCAGAGACCCAAAGCAGCAGCGCCGGCGCGGCAGGGACGTTCGAGAGTTTCGAGGCAATGCTTGAAAGCGACGTCGACGCCGTTGCGATCTTCACCCAGCGCTGGACCCACGGACCCCTGGTGGTGCAGGCGCTGCGCGCCGGCAAGCACGTCTACTCCGCCGTGCCCATGGCGATCTCCGAAGAGGAGATCGCAGAAATTATCGAAGCAGTCCGGGAGACCGGGCTGACGTACATGATGGGCGAGACCAGCTACTACAACCCCGCCACAGTATTCGCCCGCAAGAAGAATGCCGAGGGTGCCTTTGGCCGAATCTTCTACGCGGAGGGCGACTACGTCCACGACATGGACCTCGGCTTCTACGACGCCTACCAGTACAGCGGCGGAGATAACTGGAAGCGCACCGCCAGCTACCCGCCCATGCTCTACCCGACCCACTCCGTGGGCGGGGTGCTCGGAGCAACCGGCTCCCACGCCGTCAGCGTCAGCTGCATCGGCTACCGGGATGAGCGCGGCGATGGCGTCTTCGACCGCGAGGTAAGCATGTTCGACAACGACTTCTCCAACGCCAGCGCCCTGTTCGAACTCGCCGGCGGCGGGTCCATGCGCATCAACGAGTTCCGCAGGGTGGGCTACCCCTCCCACCTGCGCGAGAGCCGCTTCCGCTACTTCGGCACCGAGGCAAGCATGGAACAGCTCGCCCTGGTCAGCGTCTGGCAGGACAAACACGCCGTGACCGACATCAGTGACCAGCTCGAGACCCAGGCCACCATGGACGTGGATGACCCCATGCTGGCCGACGTCGCCCCCGCACTGCGTGATGCCTTTATCTCCGGCATGGCATCCGTGCACGACGCCGGACGCCTGCCGGCAGAGTTCCGCGGCCTGCCCAACGGCCACGAGGGCAGCCACCACTTCCTCGTGGACGACTTCGTCACCGCCATGAACACCGGCACCCTGCCTCCGGTCAACGCCTGGGAAGCCGCCCGCTATACCCTTCCCGGCATCGTTGCCCACCACTCCGCCCTGCGCGGCGGCGAACGCCTGCCGGTGTCCGACTTCGGCGACGCCCCGGCAGGGCTGCCCCGCCCGGTACTTCGCGAGTCCGCCAACTGAAACGCCGCTAGCATGGTTGTCATGCCGCACCCGACCTCACAAGCCAAGCCGATCACACGCGACGATGTCGCCAGGCTGGCAGGGGTCAGCCCCGCCGTCGTCAGTTACGTGGTCAACGGCGGGCCCAGGGCCGTTTCTCCTGCGAACGAGGCCAAGGTGCGGCAGGCAATCAGGGCGCTGGGTTACCGGCCCAACGCGGCAGCCCGGGCACTTGCCTTGGGCTCCAGTGAGATGCTCGCCATGATCGTCCCCGATGCCATAAATCCGTTCTACGCCTCGCTCGCCCGCGCCGTCGAAAACGCCGCGGCCGAGCGGGGCTACACCCTCCTGCTGGCGGATTCCCAGGACTCGCTGCGCACAGAGCGCCGCCTGATCAAGAACTTCGCCGCACGGAGGGTGGACGGCCTGTTCCTCTCCAGTGTGCTGTTCGAACCTGATCTGATGGACCTTGAACAGTCAGACATTCCCGTTGTGCTCCTGAACCACCCCGCCGACCTCGCCACGGCAGGCAGTCCCGCTGTGAAGAAAGACGGTGCGGGGGGCCGCGGTCCTAATGCCGTTGGAGTGGCCTTCCGGGAGGGGGCACGTATGGCGGTCGAGCACCTCATCAGCCACGGCCACGAACGGATCGGGCTGGTCATAGGCGGCAATGCCGACAGTGAGCTTGACGCACGCGAGGTCGGATGGCAGCAGGGCATCCAGGCTGCCGGCCTCACGGAGGGCCCGATCATTCGGGTGCCGTTTACCCGCGAGGGCGGGTACCGTGCCGGACAGGAGCTGCTGGCCCGCAGCGAGCGGCCCACCGCCGTATTCGTAAGCTCCGACCAGCAGGCTGCGGGCCTGCTCTGCGCCCTCCACGAGGGCGGCCTCCGGCTACCGGAGGACCTCGCCGTGTTCTCCTTCGACGGCGCACCCGAATCGGAATACACCTGGCCCCGGCTCAGCACAGTCGCCCAGCCCTTGAAGGACTTGGCACAGGGCGCCCTGAACGCCCTCCTAGCCTCGGGGCCCGGACAAGAACCCCACACCAAAATCTTCCCCGCCGAACTGGTATTCCGCGCATCCTGCGGGTGCCACTTACCCGCGGCGTACCCCACCGATTCCCCATTAAGGCACCCAACGTCATGACTGCCATTCCGCCAATGAGGATGACATCTTCAGGCCCGCCATCCACTACACGGCCAAAAACACCTGGCTGAACGACCCGAACGGACTGGTCTACCACGAGGGCATTTATCACCTCTATTACCAGAACAACCCCTTCGGGAACGTTTGGGGCAACATGTCCTGGGGCCACGCCACCTCGGTGGACCTGGTCAACTGGGACGAGCAGCCCGTGGCCATCCTCTGCGACGCCGAAGAGGACATCTTCCCGGCAGCGTCGTCATCGACCAGCAAAACACCAGCGGCGTCGGCAACGGGCAGACCGCCCCACTGGTGGCAATTTACACCAGTGCCTACAAAGACAGCTCAGCCCGCAGGGGCACACAGGCCCAATCCCTGGCCTGGAGCTCCGACGGCGGCTACACCTGGGCCAAGCACCAGGGCAACCCCGTCCTCGACAGGAACTCCGCAGACTTCCGCGATCCGAAGGTGTTCCGCTACGACGGGCCTCCGGGCAGCTATTGGGTCATGGTGGCGTGGAAGCAAACGAGCACAAGGTGGTCATCTATGGCTCCGACAACCTTAAGGACTGGCACTACCTCAGCAGCTTCGGCCCCGCCAACGCCACCGGCGGCGTATGGGAGTGCCCTGACCTTTTCCGTTTGCCATTGGACGGCGATGAAGAGCAGACCAAGTGGATTCTCACCGTGAATCTCAACCCCGGCGGGCCCAATGGCGGGTCAGGGGGCCAATACTTTGTCGGCCACTTCGACGGTGTGGCCTTTACATCCGAAACAACCGTCACCGAAGGCGGCAGCCAAGCGGGCGAGCTCGACGCCTATCACTGGCTCGATTGGGGACGGGACTACTACGCGGCCGTGTCGTTCAACAACGCACCCGACGGGCGCCGTCTCATGGTCGGCTGGATGAACAACTGGCAATATGGGGCCGTCATCCCGACGTGGCCGTGGCGCAGTTCGATGTCTCTCGTACGCGAGATGTCCCTGGTCACAGACCACGGCCAGCCCCGGCTGTCCCAACGGGCCGCAGACGAATATCGAAAGGGAAACTCACCGTTGGTGAGCTCCTAGTCTGATCTTGAAATAGGTGAAGGAACGCGCCAGCTGGACGCCGGAGCACCGGTAGAGATAATCGACGTGACCTTCATCCCGGGATCCGCAGAGGAATTCGGACTCATCATTCGAGGCAAGGGCACCGACGGAACACGCATCGGCATCCGCCCTCCGAGAACCGGTCCATCATGGACCGGACAAACTCCGGCAACACGGAATTCCATGACGCCTTTGCCTCCACCGATACGGCCCCACTGACACCGGCCTCCGACGGGTCATACACTCTCAGCCTCTTCATCGATCGCTGCTCAGTGGAAGTCTTCGCCCAAAACGGCCAGGTCACCATGACAGGGCTTATATTTCCCGGGCCGGACAGCACCAGTCTGTCGCTATACGCAAAAGGGGGGACCGCCGCCGGCCCCGTTGCCGGTCAGGTCTTTGACAGAACGGGAGATCAGGTCACCGGCGAGTGCGAGTGTTAATTACATGCCCTGGACGAGCTTTCCTGAGTCTTTTTCGCTGTCTCGCTTTCATTCTGTTGCCTACTTCATGCGTCTGGACGTTCCATGCGACATGACCTGGAGGGAATCGGGCCGTCCCTCGCCTCGGGACGGTTTGATCGGCTGCCCAACTGGCCATCTCGTTGGTCCTTTCCTCTGCTCGTCCGGATTGTGATGGCACGTATCCATGTTCTGCGTCGACGGTTCTGATATGACCTGCGGGGGGAGGCCGGGCGTGGAAGCCTGTCGTGGCCGCGGCAAGGGTGCCGTTGGCGGGGAGTTCATAGCTGCCGTGCTCATCTCGGATTGTGCTCCGCGACCTCGCGCTGTCACCTCTCCATGCCATCCGCCCGGTTCCGACATGACCCTGCGAGAGATGTTCGCGAAGCCCCGCGGTGGATGCATGCGCTATGGGGCTGTGGGATCGCCACGTCTATGAACGCTCGGAGGCGGTGCGTATTTGATCACCCAGCGGTCGTGGATGAGGCGGATAGGCACCTGGGTCAGGAAGTGCAGCTTTGCGGCCCGACGGCGAGTGACCGCCGGTCCGGCTTCCTCGAACAGCTCATCGAGCAGGTCCCGGCGGGTGGGCAGGAGAATCCGCTGAAGGAGGCGTCAGTACAACCCAGAATAGGTGACCAATATGATCACCTATTCTGGGTGGCTGGGTATCTAAATAGCGGCTTTCCGCAGGACCCACGAAATGAGGGGCCGCAGGTTTCTCGTGTTACCTGGACGCAGCAAGCCGTGCATCCAGCAAGCCGGCCGCGACTGCTGGAGCAAGCCCTGGTGCCAGTGGAAGTCGCGGGACCACCAGGCAGTGCCAGAGGTGATAGATGTCCGCCTTGCCGGACCACACGGTCGAGGTGACATTGCCGTTCTCGTCGAGTTCCTGCTTCCAGGACCCGTGCTCGTAGTCGATGAACCAATCGCGGGCGTGGTCCCAGATTCGCTCGTACCAGTCCGCGTACTTCTGGTCACCGGTGGCGATGTAGAGGGCTGCCGCGCCTCCAATTGCCTCGGCGGGAACCCAGCGGATGCGGGTGGTGACAACCGGCTTGCCGTCCCAGTCGACGGTGTATACAAATCCCGGATGACCGTCCGGTTGCCAGGCGTCGCGAATTGCGGCGTCGAACAAGCCCCGTGCATCGTCCAGCAGCCAGGGCGGAACCTCCATGCCGCGGGCTTCGAGCCCGGCACGGACATGCAGGAGCAGGCGTGCCCACTCAACCCAGTGGCCGGGTGTTCCGCCGTACGCGCGGAACTGGCTGGCCCGGTCATCGGTGTTGTATTCCGGCATGGGGTTCCACTCCGGGTCGAAGTGCTCGAAAACCCGGTAGTTGTTGTTGCGCGCAAATTCGTGGATGAGCACCTCGGCGATATGGAGGGCCCGTTCGAGCCAGCGGTTCTCCCCGGTCACATCGGCGACGATGAGGTACGCCTCGACGGAGTGCATGCTCGCGTTCCCACCACGGTAGGCTTCGGTTTCCGTGAACTCCCGGTTCCAGGAGTCGAAGCACATGCCGGCGTCGTGGTCCCAGAACCTCGTGTCAGCGATTCGCAGCGCCTCGTCGAGCAATTCCCTGGCGCCCGGGCGCTTGGCGGCAACGGCGCTGGCAGCAGCGAGCAGCACGAATGAGTGCTGGTAGCCGGACTTGGTGTCGTTTGCCGGTCCATTCCCGTCTATCTCGGAATACCAACCGCCGAACTCATCATCGTGGAAGACTCCGTTGAGCGCAGTGATGCCGTGGTCGACGAGTGCCGCAGCACCAGGCCGTCCCATGAGGGCAGCGACGGCGAAACTATGGATCATGCGCGCAGTAATCCAGAGGTGGGTCGGCTTGTCGGTGAACACGGCGCCGTTGTTGTCGAGCCAGCCGAATCCTGTGGGCACCTTTGAACCCGCGGCGAAATTGATCAGCCGATCGGTTTCGGCCTCGAGCCATCGTGCGTGAGCGGCACTGTTCAGCCACGTCATGTTATTTCCTCTCCATGGTGCGGGTGCAATTGAGAATGATGCCTAATTAGCGGGTGCCGAAGTCGGAATCTGTATAAGCGCCTGCGCCACGGGCAGCGCCCCGGCAGTTGCATTGGTCTCCTACTTCGAGCTGGATGGTCACCGGAGCGCCCGCATCAATCGTCAGGGAGACGGTCTCGCCCTTTATGGTGGACACGCGCAGGAGGTTTTCTTGCGGAGAAACGACTGTCATAGCCGGCCTTTCGTTGGTGGTTCGGTGGATGGGATGGGGGGATGGGTGCCGCAGCGGCTGTTAGCCGACGACATCGAGCACGCCGCGGATGATGGTGGCAGCCGCTCCGAGGTACGCCAGGACGATCAGCAGGACCTGGGCGGCCCGGGTCGGGACGAACCGGGCAGCGACGTCGCCCAGCACCAGGCCTGCGAGGCAGGCCACGGCGACGGCCACCCACATTCCCCATGGCAGCGCGGGGAACGTCTCCGGGGCAGTGAGGGCTTTGGAGATCAGGGAGAACACGCCGATGGTGAAAATGTAAGGTTGCATGGTGGCAGCGAAGGATTTGTGCTGCCACCGGGTGGCGATGGAGTACATGCTGACGGCAGGCCCGCCCACCCCGGCCGCCGTGTTCATGAACCCGCTCAGGCCGCCGGCCGCGAAGAGGTAGCGGCGGCGGCGAGGCAGTGTGGCGGACTTGAGGCCCAGCAAAACGGTGAGCCCGACGGCGAGGAGCACCCCGATGGAGATCTCCAGCACCGCCGGCGGGATGAGCCGGATCAGGAAGGCCGCCGGGATGATCCCCAGCAGCGCCGACGCCGCCAACGCCACGTACCGCTTCCAGTCGATGTCCCGCGCCACCCGGAAGATGATGGCTCCCGCCGTCACGGCGCCGCAGAGGTTCACCAGCACCACCCCTTCCACCGGGCCAAGGAGCAGGACCAGGAAGGGAGCGGCCACCAGCGCGAAGCCCATGCCGGTGATGCGCTGCATCCCGGCTCCCATGACGACGGCGCCCAGCACCAATCCGGTGGTCAGCATTTACGGCTTCCAGGCCACGTACTGGACCTCCTCGAACTCCTCGAGCCCAAGGCTTGATCCTTCGCGGCCCAGGCCGGACTGCTTGGCACCGCCCATGGGAGCGAAGGCCACGGAGGGGAGGGGATCGTTGACCCCCACGATGCCGGCTTCCAGGCGTTCGGGGATGTCCCAGGCGCGCTTGGGATCGCGGCTCCAGAGGTACGCGGCGAGGCCCATCTCGGTGGCGTTCGCCTTGCGGATGGCGTCCCCATCCGAGGTGAAGGTCACGACGCCGGCCGCCGGGCCGAACACTTCTTCGCTCACCAGGGGTGCGTCGTCGGGGACGTCCGTGAGCAGTGTGGGGGCCATGAACGCGCCGCGCGCCGGAACCTCGGTCCGCTGCGTGACGCGGCGGGCGCCGCGCGCGAGGGCGTCGTCCACCAGGGCCTGGACGGCGGCTACCCGATCGGCGTCGATCATGGGGCCGAGGTCCGGAACGTCCGAACCGTCGTCGGGAACGCCGTGGCCGATGCTCATGGCGTCGAACCGTGCCGCCAGTTTCTGTGAAAATTCCTCGGCGATGCTGTCCTGGACCAGGAACCGGTTGGCGGCCACGCAGGACTGGCCGGTGTTGCGGAGCCGGCCCAGGACCGCGCCGTCAACGGCTGCGTCCAGGTCCGCGTCCTCAAAGACGATGAACGGTGCGTTGCCGCCCAGTTCAAGCAGCGGACGGACCACGCGTTCTGCGGCGGAGGCCATGATCTGCTGGCCCACGCCGGTGGATCCGGTGAAGCTGACGGCCCGCACGGCGGGGTGCTGGAGCAGGGCGGCGGTGATTTCGCGCGAGGGTCCGTGAACCAGGTTGACGACGCCGGCGGGGAACCCGGCGTCGTGCAGGACCTCGAACAGGCCGGTGGCGGCGAGTGGCGCCTTTTCGGACACCCGGCCCACCACGGTGCAGCCTGCGGCCAGCATTGCGGCGAGCTTGCGGGCCTGGATGGATACGGGAAAGTTCCAGGGGGTGAGGCTCAGTGCAACGCCGATGGGTTTGCGGAGGCTGAGGTGGCGCCGGCCGTGGAGTTCGGGCGGGCTGACGGTGCCGGTGGAGCGGCGGGCTTCCTCGGCGAACCAGCGGAAGTACTCCACCGAGAAGTCCACCTCACCCTGGGCTTCCGGGAGCCGTTTTCCGGCTTCCAGGGCCAGGGTGTGGGCCAGTTCGTCGCGGCGTTCGGCCAGCAGGCCGGCGGCGTTCCGGAGCAGGTCCGCCCGGTTGCGCGCGGTGGTCCGGGACCAGGAACCGAAGGCGTCGGCCGCGGCGTCTGCGGCCGCAGTGGCGTCTTCGGCGGTGCCCCAGGCCACTTCGCCGACCGTGCTGCCGTTTCCGGGGTCGGTCACGTCCTTGGAACTGCCGGCTGAGAGCCAGGTTCCGTTCACCAGGTGTCGGGCTGATTTCAGGTTCACGTGTGTTGCCTTTCGTTGGGCTGGTGGAGGTCCGGGACCGCCGGACGGGCGAAGCGGACTTCCGTCCAGGAGGGCGTCGCCGGAACAGTCATGGCTGCTGCCTCATCCCTTGCTAGCTCCGGCGGTGATCCCGGCAACGAAGTAGCGCTGCAGGAAGACGTAGGCCACCACCACGGGCAGGGATGCCAGGATGACTCCGGCGAACAGCAGCGGGTAGTTGGTCTGGAACTCGCCCTGGAAGCTGAGCAGTGCCAGCGGCAGGGTCCGGTTGCCCGGGGACTGGATGAACAGCAGCGGGTAGAGCAGTTCGTTCCAGTGGATCACGAACAGGAAGATGGCCGCGGCAGCAACGGACGGGGCGGACAGGGGGAGCGCGATGGACACGTACGTCCGCCACGGGCCGGTGCCGTCAATGGAGGATGCCTCGTACAGTTCCTTGGGCAGGGTCCGCATGAACCCACCGAGGATAAAGACGGCGATGGGCAGGGTGGACACAACATTGGCCAGCACCAGGCCTGCCAGGCTGTCCAGCAGACCCAGCCGGCCGAACAGGACGTACAGCGGCACCATGTTGGCCTGCGCCGGGATGGCCATGCCCAGGACCAGGAAGCCGAAGATGGCCCAGGCCATGAACCCCTTGAGCCGGGAGATGGCGTATCCGGCGAGGCTGGCCAGGAACAGTGTGAGCGGCACGGAGATGGCGGTGACAATCACGCTGTTCGTAAAGGACGAGCCCAGGTCCTGGCCTCCGATCACCTCGGCGTAGTTGGCCGGGGAGAGGGACTGCGGCAGGCTGAACGGTCCGGCGAAGAGTTCCTGCGTGGACTTGAAGCTGCCGAACCCAACCACGGTCAGCGGAACGATGATGATGACCGCGTAGATTCCAAGAATTGCGCGGCGGCTTAGTGAAGCGAGCATGCTGTCATTCCCCCTTCGGGGTCAGCCGGAGCAACCGGCGCTGGAGCCAGGTGACCAGGGCGATCATCGCCATGAAGATGATCGACTGGGCGGCGGCGTAGCCGAACTCCGAGTTGGCAAAGGTGCTGTAGATGCGGGTGGAGAGGATGTCCAGGGACTGCTTGGGCGGGTTCCCCGCGATGCCCAGGATCAGGTCGAAGGCCTTGAACGACTGGACGGTGGTGTAGGCCACCACGATGGACGTTGCCGGGGCCACAAACGGCCAGGTGATGGATTTGAACTGCTGCCATTTGCCGGCGCCGTCCATTTCCGCCGCCTCGTAAAGTTCCCGGGGGATGGCCTGCAGGCCGGCGATATAGACCACCATCATCTGCCCGGCGTGGAACCAGACCTGCGTCACGGCCACCCAGGACAGGGCCTGGGCATTGTTGCCGAGGTAGGAACCCTGCAGGGCTTCGAGCCCCACGCCGGCCAGGACCGCGTTGGCGAGGCCGAAGTTGGGGTCGTAGATGAACTTCCAGATGAAGGCCACGGAGACGGAGGACAGGATGGTGGGGAAGAAGAACAGGGCCCGGAGCAGGATGCTGCCGCGCGAGTTCTTCGTCAGGAGCAGGGCCAGCACCAGCGAAAAAGCGGTCTGCGCGATCACCACCAACAGCACAAACTTCAGGTTGTTGGTCAGCGCGTTGGTGAAGAGCGAGTCCTTGGTGAAGGCACGGACAAAGTTGTCCAGCCCCACGTAGTTGAACGCCGCCGAGAAGCCGTTCCAATCCGTGATGGCGTACTGAAACGCCTGCAGGGTGGGCATCACCAGGAAGAACGCAATGATGGCGACGGCGGGAAGCGGGAAGAGGTACAGCGCTGGATTCACCCGCGTGGGGGAGCGGCGGCGCCCCTTCGCGGCGCCGGTTTCAGTCCCGCCGTCCGGGGCCTTCCGTTCGTCAGCCATTTTGGTGTGGGTGCTCATAGCCGTTCGTCAACGATCTTCTGGGCGGCTTCGGCGGCCTGCTCGGGGCTGGTGCCCGAGATGACAGCCGTGGCGCTGGCCTCCACCGCGTTGCGGACATCGAGGTTCTGGAACTGGAAGCGGGCGGCCAGCGCGGTCTTTTTGTCCAGCCAGGGGCTGAGTCGCTTTAGGTCCGGGTTGGTGTACTCCACGTTGCTCACGGCCACGTGCTGGGCTGTTTTGTTGGCGTAGTAGCCGGCGTTCTCGGGCTCGGAGAGGAAATCGATCCACGCCGCGGAGGCGGCCTGGTTCTTGCTTGCTGAGTTGACGCCCAGGATGAACGTCGCGTTGTAGGCGCCCTCGAACTTGCCGCTGCCGTCGGAGGTGTTGGGGAACACCAGCTCGATGGGGAACGTCGCGCCCAGGCCGCGGACGGCGGCGATGTGGTACGAACCGGTGGCCAGCATGGCGGCCTTCCCCTGGGAGAACAGGTTCTGCGCCGGCTCCACGGCGGTGCCTGTGGCGTTGGGCTGCAAGTACGGGACCAGTTCCTTGTACTGGCCCAGCATTCTCAGGAACCAGTCGTCGGTGCACTTGAGCTTGCCCTGCTCAATCTGGGCGCACATGTCGTCCACGGGGGCGTTGTTGGCGATCATGCAGTTGAACAGCTGGCCGCCATTTCCGACGTCGCCGCCCGGCCAGGAGATGGGAATGACGCCGGAGGCCGCGAGCTTCTCGCACATGGCCAGGAAGCCGTCCCAGTCCTTCGGCGCGATCTCCGCGCCGGCCTTATCGAACAGGTCGGCGTTGGCCATGGGCATGGGGAAGACCACCTGGTACGGCAGGCCCAGCTGGCTGTCACCGGACTGCCCGGCGGTCAGCAGGCCCGGCTGGTAGTTGGCGGCAGCCTTGCTGCCTTTGAGTTCAGAGTAGATCCCGGCCTCGGTGAAGTTCTTGAACTGGGCGCCACGGAAGGTAGCGAACGCGTCGCCGATGGCTGCACCGCGGACCTTCTGAAGGCCCTGGGCGTTGTAGTCGTTGGAGGTGGAGATGTCCTGGACCACCTCCACGCCGTCGTGCAGCGCCGCGAAGCGCTTGATCAGTTCGTCGAATACCACCTTGTCCTCGCCGCGCCAATGCGCGAAGGACACCTTGCCGGTAATGGCGCCGGTGGCTGGTGCTGCGGGTCCGGTGGTGCCTCCCGGCGCCGTGGTGCCGCCGGGTCCGGCGCATGCCGCCGCAGTTGCTCCGAAGCCCAGGGCTCCGAGAATCGCGATGGCCTGCCTGCGTGAAATCTGACTCACAATATTCTCCTCGTTGAGTGTGTTGCTGTGCCTTGCTTGTTGCCTACGGAATGGCTGTCACCAGGAAGCGCTTGGCGCGTCAGGACTGCTCATGCACTGGTCTTTTGCGACGAGACAACGTCGTCCACCACGGCACAGAGGCGCTGCAGCCGCCGGACGGCGTCCGCGGAGAGGGATTCGACGACGTCGGGGGCACCGATGCAGGACGCCCAGACGGCGCGTCCGGAGAGGAAGCCGCTGGCGCCTTCTAGGCAGGCCCACCGGACCGCGTCGGGGAAAACATCTTCGGGGACGCCGGAGGAGAGGACCACCCACGGGCCGTCGATGGCCCGGGTCAGGTCGGCGCAGGCTGCGCGCACCTCGGCTTCGGGGGCTTGGCCGTGGAAGGGGACCTCGGCCTTGTAGAGGTCCGCTCCGAGGCTGCCGAGTTCCTGCGCGGCGGCGAGGATGCCTGCGTTCCAGTCGAAGTCATCGCCGGAGAGCGGTTTGCGGGAAACGGGCTCGATAATGCTGATGAGCCCGGCGGCCCGGCAGATCTCCACGAACTCGCGCACCATGGCCACGCGGCCGTCGGCGGGCTCGTCCGGGCGGTACAGCACCAGCAGCTTGAGGGCCTTGACTCCCAGAGCGGCGTATTTGTGCGGGTCCACCAGCCGGTCGATGGTGACCTCGCCCACCAGCTCGCCGTGCGCGGATTCAAAGTGGTCGGCGGAGGCGATGAGCCCGCAGCCGGGGTCCACCACGTCGTCCTCGATGGCCTGGTCCAGCGCGAACTGCCGGTCGATCAGGACGCCGGAGGCGTACGGGGTGAGGATTCTGGCGGCCTGGAGCTTGAAGACCTGGAGGTCCTGGTCCGTGACGGGGGCATCCTGGTGTTCGGCGATCATGTTGCGCATCGCCTCGCGCTGGTCGACGGCGAGCATCGCGAAGGCGCCTGACGGGCGCTGCAGGGGGGAAAGATCGGTGGAGGTCATGGGCTGCTTCTTTCAGCTAGGGGTGAGGTTGGAGGCAATGGCGGGGGTGATGTTCTGGTGCGGGATGCCGGAGCGGCCGTCCAGTCGACCGCAGGAGGCGGCTGCGGTGCGGCCGGCGAAGGCTGCCGCGTCCACCAGCGGCAGGCCGGCGGCAACGGCGGCGAGCAGGGCGCCGTGGTAGACGTCGCCGGCGCCCAGGGTGGACACGATGGTGGCGGGCGTCGCGGGCACGTGCACGGCGTCGGTGTGGCCGGTTTTGACCCAGGCCCCTTCGGACCCGGCGGTCGCGACGACGGCGGAGGCGCCGTCGTCGATGGCTTTCTGGAGCAGCGCCGCAACACTGTGGTGGTCGCCGTAGTCGGCGCGGAGCCGTTCGATGGTGGGGACATACAGGGCGACGCCGCGCGGGCTGAAGGACGGGATGGGGTTGCCGGCGTCCACACTGAGGTTCAGGTTTCCGTGGTTGAGCCCGGGGAGGTTGGCGACGACGCTCCAGCCCAGGTGGTCCACGTGCACCCACGCCGAGGATTCCAGGAGTTCGCGGAAGCGCCCCTCGGCCGGGAAGCTGACCGGCGGCACCGGGCGGGTGACGATGGCGCGGCTTTCGGTGGCCTTGCTGACCACGATGACACTTGCTCCGGTTTTGACGCCGGGATCGCGGAACACGGCTGAGGTGTCCACGCCTTCAGCCTGCAAACCGCTGATGATGCGGTCGCCTTCCTCGTCGGTGCCGATGACTCCGGCGAAAGCGGCCTGCGCGCCTGCCCTGGCGGCAGCAACGGCGGCGGTTGCAGCGGGCCCGCCTCCCGCCGTCGTAAAGTCTGTGGCGACAGTGCGGCTGTCTGCAGCGGGATAATCCTGAACCAGGGCTATGGAGTCCAGGGTGGCGGAGCCTATAAAGAGTAGGGTTCCGGATGATGGTTGGGACACGTTCCACCTCGTTGTAGTCGGCTTGTACTGAAGAAATATACACACGCTATGTTGGAATAACAACACTTTCTGTATAGTTCTGTTTGGGATGCAACGCCGCGGTCCCACACTCAACGTAGAGAAACGGAGCAGCTCATGTCATTGCCTTCTGCGGAATCGGTCCGGACCATTCGTTACGGCCTTATCGGTGCCGGCCACATGGCCCGCGAACACGTCCGGAACCTTGCCCTGATCCCGGGAAGCCACATCACCGCCGTCTCCGATCCCCAGCCGTCATCGCTGGCGGAGACCGTTGCGGAAATCGGCTACGAGGTACAAACCTTCTCCCGCCACCAGGACCTGCTCGCGTCCGGACTGGTCGATGCCTTGGTGATCGCCAGCCCCAACGACACGCACCTGGCCATCCTCAAGGACATCTTCGCGAGCGGCACCAACCTGCCCGTGCTGGTGGAAAAGCCCGTGTGCACCACGGCTGAACAGGCGGACGAGCTTGAATCGCTGGCAGCCGACTACACCGCGCCGGTGTGGGTTGCCATGGAGTACCGCTACATGCCGCCGGTGCAGGAGATCATCCAGGCAGCCCACGGCGGCAGGCTCGGCAACGTGTACATGCTCTCCATCGTGGAGCACCGCTTCCCATTCCTGCACAAGGTCGACGCCTGGAACCGCTTCACGGAGCGGACCGGAGGCACGCTGGTGGAGAAGTGCTGCCACTTCTTTGACCTGATGCGGCTGATCCTGCAGGACGAACCCGTCCGCGTGTACGCCAGCGGCGGCCACGACGTCAACCACATGGACGAGATGTACAACGGCAGGGTGTCGGACATGATCGACAACGCGTACGTAATTGTGGACTTCAAGGGCGGGCGCCGGGCCATGCTGGAGCTGTCCATGTTCGCCGAGGGTTCCAAGTTCCAGGAGCGGATCTCCGTTGTGGGCGACGCCGCCAAGATCGAGACCCTCATCCCGGTGGCAGCCAACCACTGGATTGAAGGCGACGAGGCCGAGGCGACGGTGGAATTCAGTCCGCGCTCGCCGCTGGGGCCGGAAATGCACGAGGTTCCGGTGGACGAGGCCGTCCTCGCTGCCGGCGCCCACCACGGCTCCACGTACTATGAACACCTTGGCTACCGCAAGGCCATCCTGGGTGACGGGCCGGTGGAAGTGACGGTTGCCGACGGCCTGCAGTCCGTGCGCATGGGCCTGGCGGCCGAGCGCTCCATCATTGAAGGACGCCCCGTAGAGCTGACGAATGCGGGTGCCGGGCTCAGCCACTGAGTAGATTTGTGTTGGAATTGCAACGCCCCGGCAGGCCAAATTCGCCCGGTTATGGGAAGCAGGAGAAGGGTTTATGAGCAGCTCACCGAAAGAGGCGCCGTTGACGCCCCGCCAGCGCACCATCCTGGACCAGCTCGAGCAGCGGGGCTTCATCTCCACGATGGACCTGGCTGAAACGTTCGCGGTCTCGGACATGACGGTGCGCCGGGACACCCGAGTGCTGTCCCAAAAGGGGCTGGCGCGGGTGGTTCACGGCGGCGTCAGCGCCGTCAACGCCAGCGGGCAGAATGCGGACTTCGCGGCCCGGGTCCGGGAGGATGCTGACGCCAAGCAGCGGGTGGCCCGGGCCTGCGTGTCCATGATCGGCGCGCGGGACGCCATCATCTTGGACGCCGGGACCACCACGTACCAAATTGCTCTGGAGCTGCCGCCGACGTTCGCGGGCACCATCATCACGCACTCCGCGCCCGCGATCCAACGCTGCCTGCAACTGTCGGCGGCGCGGACCATCTGCCTCGGCGGTGAGCTGCTCCTGGACAGCCAGGCGTTCAACGGTCCCATGACGGTGAGCGCCGCCGCCGGCCTCCGGGCCAAAACGGCGTTTATCGGGGTCAGCGGGCTCCACGACGAGGCGTTCTACATTGAGCGGGACGTGGAGCGCGCCACTAAGATCGCCCTTATGGACGCAGCTGAACAGGTGGTGGTGGTGGCAACGCACCAGAAAATGCTGCGGTACGCGCTGGCGCGGCTCGCCGCGTTCGACGCCGTGGACGTGCTGGTGACGGACGCGCCGCCGCCCCGGGAGATCGGGGACGCACTGGGTGCCGCCAACGTCAAGGTCGTGGTGGCCGCGTGACCGGGCCGCTCCGGGTGGCCCTGCCCGAACGGAAGATGCTGGACGCGCTCGAGCCGGTTGCCGGCGTCGAGTTTGTCCTGTGGGACCTCAGCGGCCCGCCGCCGTCTGGCCGTTTCGACCTGCTGGTGCCGCCCTACATGGGCAAGCCTGCGGCGCTGGCCGCGCTGGACTGCGTTGAGGTGGGGCTGGTGCAGAGCCAGTCGATCGGGTACGACGGCGTGGCTGCAGTTCTGCCCGGCGGCTGCCTTTTCGCCAACGCGGCCGGGGTCCATGAGACGTCGACGGCGGAACTCGCGTTGGGCATGATGATCGCCAGCCAGCGCGGGATGCCAGACTTTGCCCGGAACCAGGTGTCCGGGACGTGGGACAACAGCCATCGGCCCAGCCTCGCGGACCGGCGCGTGCTGCTGGTGGGCTACGGGGGAGTGGGGAAGGCCATCGAAGCCAGGCTCCTGCCGTTCGAAGCCCACGTGACGCGGATGGCCAGCCGGGAACGCGACGACCAGCGGGGCCGGATCCACGGGATCGACGCACTCTACGAACAGTTGCCGCTGCACGACGTTGTGGTGATCAGCGTCCCCCTGAGTGAGCGCACACACCAGCTGGTGGACCGGAAGTTCCTGGCCGCGATGCCGGATGGAGCGCTGCTGGTGAATGTGTCCCGAGGCCCGGTGGCGAACACGGATGCCCTGCAGGCCGAGACGTCGTCCGGGCGGCTGCGGGCCGCCCTGGACGTCACAGACCCCGAGCCGCTGCCGGCCAGCCACCCGCTGTGGACCACCCCCGGCGTGCTCATCACCCCGCACGTGGGCGGGGCAAGCTCGGCGATGTTCCCGCGGATGGTCCGGCTGGTCAGGAAGCAGATCTTGCTGCTGCTGGCGGGCGGGGAACCGGTGAACGTGGTGCTGGGCCGCTAGGCCCGGATCTGCTGTAGGACGGCGTCGCGCACCTGGGCCATGGTGGCGGCGTCGGCGGCTTCGACGTTAAGCCGCAGCAGTTCCTCCGTGTTGGAGGCCCTCAGGTTGAACCACCAGTCCCCGCCCTCGCTGCTGACACTGAGCCCGTCGAGTTCATCGATCACGCCACCATTTGCGTAGCTGGCCCGCACGTCCGCCACCTTGCCGTCGACGCCGTCCACGGAGGAGTTGATTTCGCCGCTGGCCGCGTACGGGTCGAACTCGCGGGCCAGTTCGGACAAGGGCAGCTCCTGTTCGCCGAGGGCGGCCAGGACGTGCATTGCGGCAAGCATGCCCGTGTCCGCGTTGTAGAAGTCGCGGAAGTAGTAGTGGGCCGAGTGTTCGCCGCCGAACACGGCGCCCTCCTCGGCCATCCTGGCCTTAATAAAGGAATGACCCACCCGGGTCCGGACCGGCCATCCGCCCGCGGCGGCAACAATTTCCGGCACCGCGCGCGACGTGATCAGGTTGTGGATGATCACCGGATTGGCTTCCCCGGCGGCCTGGGCGCGGCGGATCTCCCGCACGGCAATCAATGCCGTAACGGCCGACGGCGTCACTGGCCTTCCTTTCTCGTCGACCACGAAGCAGCGGTCGGCGTCGCCGTCGAAGGCCAGGCCAATGTCGGCGCCGTGGGCGATGACGGCGGCCTGCAGGTCGCGGAGGTTCTCCGGCTCAAGGGGGTTGGCAGGATGGTTGGGGAACGTCCCGTCGAGCTCAAAATACAGCGGCACAACCGTGAGCGGCAACGCAGGGTGGAACTGGTCCCCAAGGACCGCGGGAACGGTCAGGCCCGCCATGCCGTTCCCGGCGTCCACCACCACCTTCAGCGGCCGGACGGCATCCAAGGGCACCAGCGAGCGGAGCTTTTCGGCGTAACCGGCGAGCACGTCAAGCCTGGACACAGTGCCCTGGGCCGCGGCTGCAGGGATCCCGTGGTCGACATACTGCTGGGCCAGGTCCCGGATGGCCGTGAGCCCGGTTTCGGCGGAGACCGGCACGGCGCCGGCCTTGGCCATCTTGATCCCGTTGTATTCCGCGGGGTTATGGCTCGCGGTGAAAATGGCCCCGGCCATGTCCAGGGCCCCGCACACGTAGTAGAGCTCATCAGTGGAGATAAGGCCCAGGGACTTCACGTCCGCACCGCGCCGGGCAGCGCCGGCCGCAAAGGCGCCGCTGAAGCCGGGTGAAGAGTGCCGCATGTCCCCCCCGCAGGCGATGGTCTGGCCGGACAGGCCCAGCACGTCCACAAACGCGGCGCCCACGGCTTCGGCGCTTTCCGCGCTGATGGAAACGCCGACAAGGCCCCTCACGTCATAGGCCTTAAAGGACGGTGTCAGGTCCATATTGCTCCCGGGAAGTCATGGCCATGCGCATCAGTAGCTATGCAAACATGGATTGTTGGAATTTCAACACAACTTTAGCAGGTGAAGATGACATCTCACGGAAACGGCTCAGCCACAATTTTGCCGTCTGACTGGGCTGTACAGCCGCCGGACTGTCCCGGATTCCGCATGTCTCCGCGGGTGCCCCATGACTACCGGGGTTGGAATGCAGTCCGGGTCCCACCTCGGGCACGTGTTTTCCCTGCTCAGGGCCCTTGAACCGCTGACTTGAGGTCGTAAATTCTGGGTCCCCGGGGCCTATTCTTGCTGGACGAGGGTTTCCTTGTTGTACCGGCCGCTGCCGGTTAGAGGAGACTGAGGCACGCAACTGAGCCGCCGTGCAAGGTCCGCAATCCAGCAGGGGAGAACCGCCATGATCCAGACCGTCCAGTCCGCTGACGGAACCACCATCGCCTATGAGCTGGCGGGGTCCGGGCCGGCGCTCATCCTCGTGGGCGGGGCGCTGAACAACCGGCATTCCGCCGCCAGTCTGGTCCCCTTGCTGGCGGACGCGTTCACAGTGGTCAGCTATGATCGCCGCGGGCGTGGTGACAGCACGAACACGCCGCCCTATGCCGTCGACCGCGAAGTCGAAGATTTGCGAGCACTCGCGGCCGCAGCGGACGGCCCCGTGCATCTGTATGGACACTCCTCGGGAGGGATTCTGTCCCTGGAGGCGGCCGCGGCGGGAATCCGTGTCGGGAAGGTCGCCGTCTATGAACCGCCCTACCTGACCGGCGGCGGCGATGACTGGCAGACTTTTGTGGGCAAAGTACGCTCCCTGGCGGACAGCGGCCGCGGCAGTGAAGCGGTCGAGGCATTTTTCCGGCACGCCGGTGCCGGCTTTGACCCTGGAATGACCAGGGCGCCCTGGTGGCCGGCGTTGGTGTCCCTGGCACACACGTTGCCCTACGACCTGACGCTCTCGGCCGACGGCGGTGTGCCGGCAGACCGGTTTGCGGGCATCGCCGCCCCCGTCCTTGCCCTGCATGGTGGCGCCAGTGCTTCCTGGGCAGCGGCCTCTGCCACCGCAGTGGCCGCTGCCGTGCAGGACGGGCGGAAGAACGTCATCGACGGCCAGGTTCACGCGGTGGCGCCCGACGCCGTCGCTCCCGTCCTGCTGGAATTCTTCCGCTGACACTCAATCACGGTCTTGCCCATCGCGGGCGGTGTTTAACCCCTCGGTCAGTGACGGAAGTGGATGCTCCACTGTAGCTGCCAGGCCTGGGCGGGGCCGAGCCAGCGCAGTCCTTCACCGCTGTTGAACGCATCGGGGGGAGCGGTCATCGGTTCCACCGCGACCGCGGTAACCATCCCGTTCCCCGTTGGGAAGCGCTTAGTGGTGAATGCCTGGACATACCCGAATGAGGCGTCCATGTGCAAACGTACCTGTCTGCCGTCCGGCGCCTCCAAGTAGTGGGCGGAGCCGCCGGAGCGGTCCCGGCGAACATCTGCCCAGGCATCGTCCAGGTTCACTGTCCCGATGGTCTGTCCGGCCCGTAAATCGTGCCGGGTTCCGGCGACGCCGGTCGTAGTTCCAGTGGGGTTTTGCCGGTCGTCGACTTCAATGTGGGTGTCGGCATCGATGAACAGTTTCAGCTCATCCGTGGCCACCGTTCCCAAACGGAGGAATGGATGGGCGCCCACTGCCACGGGAGCCGGACGGGTACCGCTGTTCTTCAGAAGGTGGGTGACGGTTATGCCGTCCTCTGTCAGTTCGTAATGGACGGATGTTTTCAGTTCGAAGGGATAACCCGGCTGTGCTGAGATGTCGGCGGTTAGGGTGATGCTGCCCTGGGTCCTACGTGCGATGCGATAGGCCGAGTGTGAGAGGAGTCCATGCATGGCGTTGTGGTTCTCCGGCTCCGTTATGTCCAGCTGCAGGCTCTCGCCTCCATACGTCCAGCAGCCGTCGGCCACCCGGTTTGGCCACGGGACGAGCACCCACCCGGCGCAAAATGGCGGCTCCGCATCGACGGGGTATTCCTGGATCAGGGCCACACCATCCACGGTGAGGCTGCGCAGGCTTGCGGCGACTTCCGTCACGACGGCGTGCTGGTGGCGGCCGCCGATGGTGGCCGTGAGGTCAAAGAATGCGCCCATGGGCGAGGGGTTCGGGACGGGCATGTCAGCCTTCCGGGAGGGCGGGCGCGGGCAGGGTGCCCAGGCTTGCGGGATCGGCCAGGAACCGGGTGAAGGCGAGCTCGGCGGCGCCGATCATCATCAGGTCCGGGCCCAGCGCTGAGCGGTGGATTTTGAATTCGTCGGCGGGGCCGTCCAGGGCCTGGGACCGGATGAGCCGCTTCAGGGTGCCGGGGGAGAGTCCGTGCAGGACGCCCAGGAAGCCGTCCAGGACCAGTGCCTCCGGGTTGAACATGTTGACGGTGTTCCGCAGCGCGATGGCCAGGTACTCCAGCTGCCGGTCAACTTCCTCCGTTACCCCGGTGCCGCCGGTGTTCCGGAGCGCGCGTTCCAGCTCGGTGGCGTCGCCGCCGTCGAGCCCGGCAAGGTCGAAAAGCCGGGACTGGGAGACTTCCGTCTCCAGGCATCCGGTGGCGCCGCAGTGGCAGCTCTGCCCGGCGGTCCGGACGAAGGTGTGGCCAAGTTCGCCGGCGTAGCCGGAAGCGCCGCGCAGCAGCACGCCGTCGCAAATGACCCCGCCGCCGATGCCGGAGGCGCCGCCGTTGACGTAGACCAGGTTTTCCCGGCCGGCGCCGGCGCCGAAGATGAGTTCGGCTTCCGCGGCCAGGGAGGCGTCGTTGGCGGCGCTGCACTCGTAACCGGTCGCGTCGGTGAGCATTTGGGCCACGGGCTCGTTGCGCCAGCCCAGGTGGGGGGCGTGCCGGACGACTCCGTCCGCCCGGTTGACCAGCCCGGGCACGGCGATGCCGATGCCCGTGATCCGGTAGAAGGCCTCGAGCTCGGAGCGCATGCCCTCGATGACCGCAGCGGCACTGTTGACGGCTTCCCGTGCGGTGGGGATCCGCTCCGTGGCGAAGCGGATCTTCCGCTGGACTTTCCCGCCGAGGCTCACCAGCCCGATCGTCACCGCGTCGATCTCCGGGTTGACCGCGAGGGCTGCCGTGGACCGGCACGGGTGCACCTCGGGGCTGGGCCGGCCCACCTGGGCCTCGCCGGTTGGAGCCGTCTCATAGACCAGCCCCCAGGCCACGAGCTGGCTGATCAGGGTTCCCACCGTGGACCGGTTCAGGCCGGTCCGCTTGGTCAGCTGGGCCCGGCTGAGGACGCCGTGGTGGTGGATGAGGGAGGTGAGCAGCGCCAGGTTGTTCCGCCGTGACGGATCCGGCTCGGCGGACGGCGGGGCGGGGCGCGGGATTGAGGTGGGCATCATCGCGAGATTATCAGCTGCCGAACACAGTGCGGTCCAGGAAGCTGTTCCGGAACTTCCCGGCCGGATCCAGGCGGTCCGCTAGGGCGGTGAAGTCACCGAAACGCGGGTAGAGCGGCGCCAGGGTGCCGGCGCCGGCGTCGAACAGTTTGCCCCAGTGCGGGCGGGCCCCGAACGGTGCCAGTTCCGCTTCGATCAGCGGCAGGATGGCCTCAACGGCCGGCTGGTCCGGGCGCCAGGTGAAGTGCAGTGCGATGCCGTCGCGGCCGTAGTTGGGACTCATCCACAGCCTGTCCGCGGCGACGGTGCGGATTTCGCCGACCAGCAGCAGCGGGGTGACCACGTCCGAGAGCCGGCGCATGGTGCGGAGCGCGTCAGCGGCGTGCTCGCGGGGGAGGAGGTATTCGCTCTGCAGCTCATCGCCGTTGCTGGGGGTGAATTCCAACCGGAAATGGGCCAGCCGGTCCGACCACGGGCCCGGCACGCCGAGCTGTTGGGTGCAGATACTGCCGGAGGCCGCGGGCAGCGGGTGCAGGGCCGCCGTGGCGGGGGTGCCGCCGAAGAACCCTGCTTGGTCCGGGACGGGATCGCCGGTGCGGCTTTTGAGCCAGGCCTGCCCGATGGTTGATCCGCTCCAGTCGGTGAAGAGGCTCACGCTGTAGGCGGCGGATGTTACGGCGTCGAAGTTCGCCAGGACCTGGTCCCAGCCGAGATTTTCAAACACCCGCTGGCTGACTTCGAAGCTGGGTTCGATGTCCAGGGTAAGGCGGGTGACGATGCCGAGGGCTCCGAGTCCCGCCACCATGCCGTCGAAGTAGGCGTCGCCCCGGCGGGCGGAAAGGAGTGTGCCGTCGGCGGTGACCAGTTCCAGTGCCCGGACGGCGGTGGCGAGGTTGCCGTTGGCATCCCCGGAGCCGTGTGTGGCCGTGGCGACGGCGCCGGCTACGGAAATGTGCGGCAGGGACGCCAGGTTGTGCAGGGCGAAGCCCTGACGCTGCAGCTCGGCGGCGAGGGTTCCGTAGCGGACGCCCGCGCCGACCGTCACGGACATGCTGACCGGGTCCACGCTGATCCCGGCGTCCGGCCGGCCCGCATCCAAGCGGTCAAGGACGACCAGGGTGCCGGAGGTGTCCGCAATGTCATTGAACGAATGCCGGGAGCCCAGCGCCCTTACGTGATTTGCGCCGGCCACCTGTTCCTGCAGCTCCGCCACACTGGCCGGGTGGGCGATCCGGGGCGCGCGGTAGGTGTGGTTCCGGGCCCAGTTACGTTCCGTCACGAGCTGCTCCATTACAGGCCATCCTTAGCTTTGAGCCTCAGGGGCCCGGATTTAGTGTTTTCTAAAACATAACCCTACCGGTAAGGCGGGTTCGGCGGAAAGCCTTTTCTGCGGAGGGTTGGTGCAGCAGAAAATTTTTCCGGAAGTGGTTGACATCACCACGATTTCGAATATGTTTGGTTGCAGAACATTTTACGCGGGTCGCTACCAAACGGCCCGGACCGGCACCATCCACCACAACACTCTTTGGAGCTTTCAATGGCGATTCAGCCCACCCGTGAAGACAAGTTCTCGTTCGGCCTCTGGACCGTGGGCTGGCAGGCCCAGGACCAGTTCGGGTCCGCCACCCGTCCGCCGCTGGACACCGTGGAGGCCGTCAACCGGCTCAGCGACCTCGGCGCCTACGGCATCACCTTTCACGACGATGACCTCTTCCCCTTCGGCTGCTCCGCGGCTGACCGCCAGCGGGAAATCGACCGCCTCACCGGTGCGCTGAAATCCACCGGCATGGTGGTCCCGATGGTCACCACCAACCTGTTCAGCCACCCCGTGTTCAAAGACGGCGGCTTCACCAGCAACGACCGCGGCGTGCGCCGCTTCGCCCTGCGCAAGGTGCTGGACAACATTGACCTCGCCGCTGAACTGGGCGCCGAGACGTTCGTGATGTGGGGCGGCCGCGAAGGCAGCGAGTACGACGCGGCCAAGGACATCCGCGGCGCCCTGGAACGCTACCGCGAGGCCGTGAACCTGTTGGGCGACTACGTCACGGACAAGGGCTACAGCATCCGGTTCGCGATCGAGCCCAAGCCCAACGAACCCCGCGGCGACATCCTCCTCCCCACCCTGGGCCACGCGCTCGCGTTCATCGAGACCCTGGAACGCCCCGAACTGGTAGGCGTGAACCCCGAAACCGGGCACGAGCAGATGGCCGGGCTGAACTTCACCCACGGCATCGCCCAGGCCCTGTACCAGGGCAAGCTCTTCCACATCGACCTCAATGGCCAGCGCAGCATCAAGTTCGACCAGGACCTGGTGTTCGGCCACGGCGACCTGCAGAACGCGTTCTCGCTGGTGGACCTGCTCGAAAACGGCGGGCCCGACGGCGGCCCCTCCTACACGGGCCCGCGCCACTTCGACTACAAGCCGAGCCGCACCGAGGACATGGACGGCGTCTGGGACTCCGCGGCCGCCAACATTCAGACCTACCTGCTGCTCAAGGAACGCGCCAAGGCATTCCGCGCCGACCCCGAGGTCCAGGCAGCCCTGCTGGCCTCCCGGGTGGCCCAGATTAACGAGCCCACGCTCAACGCTGGCGAAGGCCACGAGCAGCTCCGGGCCGACCGGTCCTCCTATGAGGACTTCGACTCCGGCGCGTACTTCGGCGGCAAGGGCTTCGGCTTCGTGAAGCTGCAGCAGCTCTTCATCGAGCACCTGCTCGGCGCGCGCTGAACCCATGACACTAGTTGCCGGGGTGGACTCATCCACACAAAGCTGCAAGATAGTCATCCTGGATGCCGTAAGCGGCGCCCTGGTCCGCGAGGGCCGCGCCGGGCATCCGGACGGCACGGAGGTCCACCCCGACCACTGGTGGCAGGCCTTGTCAGAGGCCATCAACGACGCCGGCGGGCTGGGCGGCATCAGTGCCCTCTCTGTCGGCGGGCAGCAGCACGGCATGGTGCTGCTCGACGCCGAGGGCAACGTGGTGCGGCCGGCACTGCTCTGGAACGACACCCGCTCGGCGCAGTCCGCCGCGGACCTCACCGCCGAAGTCGGCGCCGAGGACTTCTCGCGGCGGACCGGGCTGGTCCCGGTGGCGTCCTTCACCGTCACGAAGGTCCGGTGGGTACGCGATCACGAACCGGAATCCGTAGCCCGGGTCGCCGCCGTCGCCCTGCCGCACGACTGGCTCATGTGGCGCCTGCGCGGCTACGGCCCGGCCGGGTCCAGCCCGCTGGGCCCGGACCTGGAACAGCTGACCACTGACCGTTCCGATGCCAGCGGCACCGGCTACTGGAGTCCTTTCTCCGGCAGCTACGACCTGGACCTGTTCAAGCTGGCATTCGGGCGCGACGCCCGGGAAGCCGGGGCAGCAGGGGAGCACGGCGCGGCGGTCATCCTGCCGCGGGTTGTGGCCCCCGGGGATTCTGCCGGAAGGGTCCACCCGGATTGCTTCGGTGCCGACAGCGGCACTGTGGTGCGCGGAGCCGGAGACGGCAGCATCATCCTCGGCCCCGGCGCCGGGGACAACGCCGGTGCCGCGCTCGGGCTCGGCGCCGGGCCAGGCGACGTCGTGGTTTCGGTAGGGACCAGCGGCACGGTTTTCGCCGTCGCCTCGGAACTACATTCGGACAGCACCGGCACGGTGGCGGGGTTCGCTGATGCCGGCGGGGCATACCTGCCCATCGCCGTGACCCTGAACGCTGCCCGGGTCCTGAGCTCCATTGCCGGGGTGCTGGCTGTGGACTTCACGGAACTGGCACGGCTGGCCCTCGAGGCCGAACCAGGCGCCGGCGGTGTAGTCCTGGTCCCCTATTTCGAGGGCGAACGGACCCCCAACCTGCCCCACGCCAAGGCAAGTTTCCACGGGCTCAGCATCGAGTCCACCACCCGGGCCAACCTGGCGCGCGCCGCGATCGAAGGCATGCTCTGCGGGTTGTCCGGAGGCCTGGACGCGCTGCTGGAGCTGGGCTACCCGGCCCGGCGGCTGCTGCTGATCGGCGGGGCGGTACAGAATCCGGCGCTGCAGCGGATTGCCGCGCAGGTGTTCGACGTCCCGGTGGTGATCCCCACCCCGGGCGAGTATGTGGCCCGCGGGGCCGCCGTGCAGGCGGCCTGGGCGCTGACCGGCGACCGGCCGGCCTGGCCCGTTGCCGTGGACGCCACCCCTGCGCCGGATTTCCACCCGTCCATCAGCGCGAACTACAAGAAGATGGCCGCACACAGTGACTCCGGTAACTGAACCGCGCCTTGTCGCAACGCCGCTGCTGGCAGCTGGTCTTCACGACCCGCTGCCGGCCACGGGCCGTCCGCTGCGCTGGGGCGTCATCGCCACCGGGCGGATTGCATCCATTGTGGTCAGTGACCTGGCCTTGCTCCCGGACGCGGTCCTTCAGGCCGTGAGCTCCCGGACGCAGGCCGGCGCCGACGCTTTTGCCGCCGAGTTCGGCTTCGTCAGTGCTTACGGCGACCTGTCCGACGGCGGTCTGTCCGGCCACCGGCGGCTGCTCCAGGATCCCAGCGTGGATGTCGTGTACATTGCGACGCCGCATGCCAGCCACTACCAGGTGGGGCTGGAGGCCCTGGGCGCCGGCAAACACGTCCTGTGCGAGAAACCGCTGACCCTTAACGCGCGGCAAGCGGAGCACCTCGTCAGCGTGGCCCGGGAGCAGAACGTGTTCTTTATGGAAGCCGTCTGGTCCAGGTTCCTGCCCAGCATCCAGCGGGCAGCCGGGATCATCGCGTCGGGCGAACTGGGGGAGGTGCGCTGGATCCAGGCCGATCTCGGCTTCCCCGCACCGTACGACCCGGAAGCCCGGCTGTGGAAGCTGGAGGACGGCGGCGGTGCCCTCCTGGACCTCGGTGTCTACCTGCTGACCTGGGCTCAGATTGCTCTGGGCCAGCCCCAGTCGCTGACGGCCACGTCCGCCCTGAACAGTTCCGGGGTGGACACTGAGACCGCCATGTCCCTCGTCTACGAGTCCGGGGCACAGGTGCAGTTGATGACGTCCCTGACCACAGTGTCCACACAGACAGCCACGCTGTCAGGGACCAAGGGGACGCTCAAGTGCAATGCGCCGTTGTTTGGTCCGACGGAACTGACCATCACGACGGGTCCGGGCGAGACCCGCGTGGAGAAGTTTGTTTTTGCCGGCGGCGGCTACACGTACCAATTGCGCGAAGTGATGCGCTGCATCCAGCAGGGCATGACCGAGAGCCCGACCATGCCGTTGGCGGACACGCTGACCATCATGTCCCTCCTGGACGAGGTGCGGAGCCAAGCCGGAATCCGGTACCCGGGCGATTAGCTCCACCCCGTTCCCGGATGCAATGGCAGCTCCAGAGGCTCAGTGGTCGACAGACCCTCATGGAAGGATCGTCTAGCGGTCGTGATGGGAAGTCTGGACGACAAACTTCCTCATCGCCACCCAGTGGAAGAGTCCGCCCAAGGCGGCACCGAAGAGCCACGCGAAACCGCTGAGCTGTGCAAGCTGCGGCAACCACACGGCCAGAACCGAGAACACAGCAGCGAGACCGAAGACCACGAGCGCCCTGCGGTTCCATCCACCGGTGAAGTGGTAGGCGCCTTCGGGGTCGATCGAGTACAGGTCGTGAAGGTTGAGGCGTTGTTTCCGCACGAAGTAGTAGTCGGCGATGATGATGCCGTAGAGCGGCGCGAGCACTGCGCCGAGCGTGTCCACGAACTTGGGTAGGCCGATGTTTGAAATGACAGCGACCCACAGTGCGCCGATGATGAACCCGGCGACGGCTGTGATCATGCCCGCCTTGCGGAAGGAGATCCGGGCGGGGTTGATGTTGGACAACGAGTAGGACGGGGGAATGAAGTTTGCCACCACGTTGATGCCCAGGGTCGCGACCAGGAATGTCGCTGCAGCCAGGACGGTCAGGGGGACGTTGTCCACGAGTCCGACGATGTCGGCGGGATTGGTCAGTGGTTCCCCCTGCCCGCCCTGGTACAGGAGGTAGGCGCCCGCCGTGATAAACACGGAAAGAAAGGTGAACAGGGCCAGACTGATCGGCAGGCCCGTCAGGTTGCCGAAGCGCATGGCCCGCTCCGTGCGGACGTTGCGGGCAAAGTCACCGAAGTTGATGACGACGGCGGCGAAGTAGGCCACCATGGTGCCCGTGACCCCTGCAAAAGCCGAGAAGGCAGCCCACCCCGTCACGTCGGCGCGGGAGAAAATGGTGCCGACCGCCTGAGGCAGTTCAGCGCCCACCTGCACCCAGATGGCCACGAGAAGTGCGATCATCACCAGGTAAACGGCTGGCCCTGCGATGTTGAGGAAGCCTGCAATGCGTTCGATACCGCCAAGGAAGAGCGCCACCTGCAGGGCAGATGCGATCACGTAGGAAGCCCAGGACACCCAGTCCATCCCGAGGAACTCGGCGCCTCCCGGCCTCCCCAGCAGAGCGTTTATGGCCAGGGAAATTGCCGTCGACGCGAAATATGTCTGGGCGCCGTACCAGAAAATGGCGACCACGGCACGGATAATGGCCGGGAACTGGGCTCCCCGCACGCCCATCGACGCCCGGGCAAGCACCGGGAACGGAAAGCCGTACTTGACGCTTGGCCGGCCGCTCAGGTCCACCAGGACCTTGATGATGAATCCGGAGAGCAGGATGGCGGCAAAAACGAACCAGCCATTGATACCGGCGGTAATGAACAGGCTGGCGGCCAGCGTGTAGCCGGCCAGGCTCTGGATGTCGTTTGACCAGACGTTGAAAATGGCGAACCAGCCCCAGGTTCGTCTGGACGCCGGCAGCGGGGCGAGGTCCTCGTTGTACAACGAAGGATCGGCGTCAGAGACCGCCAGATCGGCATCCGTCAGGTCGTTGTTGTCAATGGTCACGACAGCCTCTATTCATGGTCATCCGTGCGATATTTACGCATCGTGGAATTTTACTTCCAAAAATAGAATATGACGCGGATCACTCAGGGTCAATGGGTAAATTAACGCCCGGCGCCTCAACGAGCGACGGCCGGTCACGGAAGTTATCCGTGACCGGCCGCCGTTTCAGGTCCTGCTAGGCCGTGACTTCCTGCACCTGTCCCTCCGCCGGGGTCTGCGCGGCGTCCACGGTGGCGGCTGCCAGAACGGTCAGTTCCACCAGGGCAGGCCGGGCCGCTGTGCTTTGGATCGGAACGGCCGCCCCGCTGCGCGCTGATTCCAGTACTGATTCCATGACCTCGAGCGCATGGTAGGCCACCTGCCCGCCGGCCCGCGGTTCTGATCCGGCCGGGGTGGCGGCCAGGTCCGCGATGCCGAAGCCGCGGCCCGAGTCCAGGTACCCGGCCGAAACCGGAAGGGTCTCCCAGGCGTCGGCGCCCAGGGCGAAGAGTTCGACGTCGCCCTCGAAGTAGTTGGGGTCCGGAACCACGAGCGTCCCGCGTTCGCCGTGGATCTCGATGTTCGAGGATTTGGTGTTTACCGCGTCGAAGCTCATCACCAGGGTGGAGAGTGCCCCCGAGGCGTGGACTAGGATCCCGGTGACGTGCGAGTCGGTGGAGACCGTAATCACCTGGCCCTCGCGCGGGCCGGAGCCGATGGTGCGCTCGGTCCTGGTGTGGCTGGCGGCACCGATCACCGAGACCACCGGCCCCAGCATGTTGACGAGGGCGCTGACATAGTAGGGGCCCATATCCAACAGTGGCCCACCGCCGGGCTGGTAGTAGAAGTCCGGGTTGGGGTGCCAGCGTTCGTGGCCGGGGGTGACCATGGTGGCCGTGGCCGAGATGGGGGCCCCGATCAGGCCGTCGTCAATGGCTTTGCGGGCCGTCTGCACCCCGGTCCCCAGGACGGTGTCCGGGGCGCAGCCGACGGCGACCCCGGCCTCGCGTGCCGCGTCCAGCACCTGGCGTGCTTCGGCAGTCGTGGCCGCCAGCGGCTTTTCTCCGTACACGCTCTTGCCGGCCGCGATCGCCTTGAGGGCGATGTCGGCGTGTGCGGCCGGAATGGTGAGGTTCAGGACCAGGTCCACGTCCTCGGCGGCCAGCAGGTCCTCGACGGACACGGCCCGGACGCCGTCGTAGCCGTCGGCCACAGCCTGGGCGCGGGCCGGGTCAAGGTCCGCGACGGCCACCAGCTTGAGTGCCTCGAGGCGGGGGATGTTGGCCAGGTACTGGGCGATGATTGCGCCGCAGCCGATGATTCCTACATTTAACGGCTTGCCCACAGCAGGCCCCTTTCGATGATGGTTCGGACGTTGCTGTCCTGGAGGATTTCGATGTTGTGGCCGGGAGTGGCGACAAAAATGCGGCCCCGGCCCCACTGCCGGGTCCAGATGGCAGGCGAGGTCACTTCACGGTGCCAGGGGTCCCATGCGCGGACCTTCTGCGTGGTGGTGGCCAGGACGTCGATGTAGTCGTCGGTGAGGACCCAGTACTGTTCGGTGACGAGGTCGAAGTCGCCGATGCCCCGGGTGATCGGGTGGTCTGCTGCGGCCGGGAGCATGTTGACCGCGTAGGGAACGTAATTGTCCGGCTGCTCGCCCGTGAGCTCGTCGGGGTGCTTGCCGGGGTGGCAGGCGAACTGGCCGCCGATCAGGTGGAGGTAGTCCGAGGTGTTCCGGTAGGAGTCGGCGATCCCGCCGTGCCAGCCGGCCATGCCGGTGCCGTTCTCGAGGGCTGTGCGCAGGCCTTCGAATTCGTCTTTTTCGATGGTGGTCATGGTCATGCACTGCATGACCAGGTCCACGCCGGCCATGTACTCGGCGTCGGCGTAGATCTTTGTGGACTCCTCGACCCGGACGTCGTAGCCCTTGTCCTTGAGGAACGGGATGAAGAGTTCCGTGGCCTCCAGGGGCTGGTGGCCGTCCCACCCGCCCCGGACCACGAGTGCGGTCTTGTTCTCTGTCATGGCATTTCCTTTGTTTGGATTGCGGTCCGGAGACCGGAAGTGGTGGTCAGCGGCTCGCGAAGGCAGAGTCGAAGGCGGCGACGGGAGGGGCGATGCGGGCGAGTTCCTGGACCATGGCCAGGGCCTGGGGCGCTCCGATCATCCGGTCCATTCCCGCGTCTTCCCATTCGACACTTGTGGGTCCCTGGTAGCCGATCGCGTTGAGGGTGCGGAAGATGGGTTCCCACTTCACGTCACCGTGACCGGCCGTGACGAAGTCCCAGCCCCGGCGCGGATCCGCCCAGGGCAGATGCGATCCCAGCCGGCCGTTGCGGCCATCGAGCTGCCGGATGGATTCCTTGACATGTACGTGGAAGATCTTCTCGGCGAAGTCCTGCAGGAACATGACCGGGTCCAGGTCCTGCCAGATGAAGTGGGAGGGATCGAAGTTCAGGCCGAAGTTTTCCCGGTGGCCGATTGCCTCCAGGGTGCGCTTGGCGGTCCAGTAGTCGTAGGCGATTTCGGAGGGGTGGACCTCCAGGGCGAAGCGGACTCCGGCGTCGTCGAAGACGTCCATGATGGGGTTCCAGCGGTCCGCGAAATCCTGGTAGCCGCGGTCGATCATGGCTGCGGAGGCCGGCGGGAACATGGCCACGGCCTTCCAAATGGAGGACCCGGTGAATCCGGTGACGGTGGTGGCGCCCAGGCGGGCCGCGGCCCGGGCCGTGTCCTTCATGGCCTCGGCGGCCCGGGTGCGGACGCCCTCCGGGTCGCCGTCGCCCCACACGCCGTCCGGGAGGATGTCCCGGTGTCGCTCGTCGATGGGGTCGTCGCAGACAGCCTGGCCGGTGAGGTGATTGGCGATGGCAAAGACCTTGAGGTTGTTCTTTTCCAGGATGTCCAGCCGGCCCTGGAGGTAGAGATCGTCTTCGACGGCGCGCCGGGGGTCAAGGTGGTCACCCCAGCAGGCGATTTCCAGGCCTTCGAAGCCCCACTCGCCGGCGAGGCGGGCCACCTCCTCGAAGGGCAGGTCAGCCCATTGGCCGGTGAAGAGGGTGATAGGTCGTGTCATGGAGCGTGCCTCGTTTTCGCGTACAGGTCTGGTTTTGGGTTCCGGCATTTGTCTCAGGCGTTTTGCCATTGGCTGGAGTTCGCGGCGCTGGTTTCCACGGCGGCCAGCACGCGCTGAACCTGCAGGGCATCGGCAAACGACGGTTCCGGCTGGCGCTGTTCCGCGACGGCGTTCACCAGGTCGACAACCTGGTGGGTGAAGCCGTGCTCGTAACCGAGGCCGTGGCCGGTGGGCCACCAGTTGGCTGCGTAGGGGTGTTCGGGTTCGGTGACGAAGATCCGGCGGAAGCCGGCATCGGGGGAGTCGGCGCCGTCGTAATAGGACAGGACGTTCATCTCTTCGAAATCGAAGGCCAGGGAGCCCTTGCTGCCGTTGATCTCGATCCGCATGGCGTTCTTGCGGCCCAGTGCGTAACGTGTGGCCTCGAACACACCGATGGGACCGCCGTCGAACCGTGCCGTGAAGATTGCTGCGTCGTCCACGGTGACACTTCCGCGCGGCGCGTCTGCTCCGACGTCGCCGTGGCCGCCCAGGCCTACCATGTCTCCGGCAAGCGGGCGTTGCTGCACGAAGGTTTCGAGCAGGGCTGAAACACCGGTGATGTTCTGGCCGGTGATCCACTGGGCGGCATCGATGATGTGCGCTCCGATGTCCCCCAGGGATCCGGACCCGGACTTGGACCTGTCCAGCCGCCAGGTCATCGGGGCATTTTCGTCGCTCAGCCAGTCCTGCAGGTACTGGGCCCTTACTTGGCGCACAGTCCCCAGCCGGCCCTGCTGGACAAAGCGCCGGGCCAGCGCGAGTGCCGGAGTCCGGCGGTAGCTGAATCCGCACATCGAGAACACCCCGCGCTTGGCAGCAGCGTCTGCGACCGCTGTCATGCGCTCGGCCTCGGCGACCGAGTTGGCCAGCGGCTTTTCGCACAGCACGTGCTTGCCGGCCTCAAGGGCTGCAATTGCGATCTCCGCGTGGGTGTTACCCGGGGTGCAGATGTCGATCAGGTCGATGTCGTCGCGTTCGATCAGGCGCCGCCAGTCCGTCTCGGTGGAGGCCCAGCCAAGCTTGGCCGCCGCCGCCCGGACGCCGTTGTGATTGCGGCCGGCGACGGCGGTGAGTTGCGGTTCCAGCGGCAGGTCAAAGAACCGGGGGGCGGTCCGCCAGGCGTGGGAGTGGGCGGCGCCCATGAAGGCGTAGCCGACCATCCCGACCCGGAGGGGCTGGGCGGTAGTCATAATGATTCCTTTCGGGGCGTGGGCCGGTTACTTGCTGAACCCGGCGGTGAGTCCGCTGATCAGTTGGCGGCGGGCCACCACATAGAGGACCAGCAGCGGCAGGGTGGCGAGCACCACGGAGGCCAGGACGGCGGGGATGTTGACGCTGAATTCGCCTTGGAAGGTCCACAGGGACAACGGAAGCACCCGGGTGGAAGGGCTCTGGGTCAGGATGAGCGGGAACAGGAAGCCGTTCCAGACGCCCAGTGCGTTGTAGATACCGACGGTCACCACGGCCGGGCGGGTCATCGGCAGCGCCAGGCGCCACATCATGGCCCAGTCCGAGCACCCGTCGAGGCGCATGGATTCGAACAGCTCATTGGGCACGTCACGCATGAAGTTGGAGAGGATAAGGACGGAGATCGGGATGGCAAAGGCGATCGAGGGCAGGATGAGCGCCAGCAGCGTGTCATACAGGTGTGCCTTGGTGATCATCCAGTAGATCGGGATGATCGTGGCGTGCAGCGGAACGGCCAGGCCAAGGAGGAAGAGGTTGTTGGTCCAGCTCAGGAACCGGGACTTGCCCCGCACGATGGCGTATGCGGCCATAAACGAGACCAGGAGGGCCGGGATAACGCTGCCGATCGTGACGATCAGGGAGTTCGTGAAGTACTTAACGAAGTCGTTTTCCAGAACCAGCTTGTAGTTGTCCAGGGTCGGCTCGGTGGGCGGCAGCATCGGATTCGAGGTGAAAAAGCCCGCCTGGTTCTTCAGGCTCGTCACCACGACGTAGTAGATAGGCACGATGATGACCGCGAGCCAGATCCACCCGGCCGCTCCGCCGATGAGGTTAGGCCGGCTGCGTCCCGGGCCCTTCGCGCGCCGGCGGGGCGTTCCGCCGTCGTCCTTGGGTGCTGAGGGCCGGGCGGGGAGCTGGGTTGTGGAAGCCATCAGGCACCTTCCAATTGGCTGTCGTTGCGGTTCTTGCCGCCGATGCGCTGCAGGATCAGGGCCAGGACGAGGCCGATCACCACGAGGATGACGCCGAGGGCGCTCGCGGCGCCCATGTCATTGGCCTTGAAACCGGTCAGGTACATGTGAAGGGGCAGCAGGCGCGTGGCGTACCCCGGCCCTCCGCCGGTCAGGACGAAGATGAGGTCGAAGTAGGCGAGCGAGCCGACCACCATGAGGGTGGAGGAGGTGATGATCGTGTACTTCAGCTGCGGCAGAGTGATGCTGAAGAACTGCTGCATGCGTCCTGCACCGTCGATCTGTGCCGCCTCATAGAGCGACGTGGGGATCTGGCGGACGCCGCCCTGGTAGATGAGGGTGTGGAACGGGACGAACTGCCACGCGATCACAAACACCACCACGAAGAGCACGAGGTCCGAGTTGCCGAGCCAGTCCTGGGTGAGGATGGGCAGGCCCAGCCCCGCGCCCAGGCCGAAGTTCGGGTCCAGCAGGGCCTTGAAGGCGATCGCGACCGCCGCGGAGGACAGCAGCAGCGGCACGAAGTACAGGACAGCCAGGGCCGCCCGGTATTTGTGGCCGGCGGAGGTGAAAACGCCCAGCAACAGGCTGATCGGCGCCTGGACGATGAAGGAGAAGAACATGATCTTCGCCGTCACCACGAGGGCGTTGGCTGTGATCGGGTCCGTCAGCGCCGTGATCCAGCTGGAGAACCCTTCAAGCTGGATCTCGCCGAGCCCGTTCCATTTCGTGAAGCTGAGGAAGAGGACGCCGAACAAGGGGATGATAGCGAAGGCGAGGAAGAAGACGAGGGCTGGGACGGCCAGCCACCCCGACGGGCCCGTTTCAAGGGCCCGTCGGGAGGTTCCGGTTGAGGCAGACACTGGCTATTTTCCGATCGTGGCGTTCATGGTGTCGATGAACTGCTCGGGGCTGATCTTCTGCAGGAAGATCTGGTCCAGGTTGGAGAGCATTGCGTCGCCCTGGGCGGGGCTCAGCGCCTGGTCCCAGGACATCGTGAAGTCCGGAGCGTCCTTGGCCATGCTGTAGACGAAGGTCAGGAAGTCCTTGTCCGGGGAGGCAGCCAGTTTGCTTTCGATGCCGGTGGTCACGGGGACGGCTCCGGAGTCGATCAGGGCCTGGGTGTCGGCCTCGGTGAACATCCCGTTCTTGATGTACTCGAGGGCGGCTTTCTTCTGGCTGTCGGTGGCCTTGGACGAGATGGACCAGAAGTTGGAGGGGTTGCCCACCACGTTCGCGGGGTCGCCCTTGCCGCCGGCAACGGTCGGGAACGTGGTGAAGCCGAGCTTGCCGCTGGAGACGAACTCCGCAGCGTCCTTCTTCATGCCCTGGTAGATCCAGCCGCCCTGCAGGACCATGGCGGCCTTACCGGTGTACAGCAGGGCCTGGTCGGCGTTGCTGTCGGCGGCGATGGAGGAGAATCCGTTGATGAATCCGCCCGCGTCCACGAGTTCCTGGATTTTGGTGAGAGCCTCCTTCACAGCAGGGTCCGACCATGCGCCGGGCTTGTCCGCGGCGATGTTCGCAAAGACCTCCGGGCCGCCGATCCGGTCAACGAGGTACTCAAGCCACATCAGGTCCGGCCACTTGGACTGACCGCCGAGGGAGAACGGTGCCACTCCGGCTTCTTTGAACTTGGGCACCAGAGCCATGAGTTCATCCCACGTCTTGGGCGGCTGGGCGCCGATCTTTTCGAAGACTTCCTTGTTGAAGTACAGGACGACGGGCTGGACGTTGTTGTTGGGCACCGCGTACATCTTGCCGTCGATCTTGCCGTTTTCCAGGATGGACGGCAGGTAGCGGTCCGCGACGTCGGGGTTTTCCTTGAGGAAGTCCGTCAGGTCGGTCACCTGGCCAGCGTCCACGTAGGACTTCAGGACCCCGCCGCCCCACCCGTAGATGAACGTGGGGCCCTGGCCGGCGCCGACGGCGGTGCGGACCTTGGTCTTGTAGGCATCGTTCGCGAAGAAGTCGAGTTTTATTGTCTGGTCGGAGTGCGCTGTGTTCCAGGCATCCACCGACTGCTGCAGGACGGGCTGGTTGCCGCCGGTGAGGCCCCACATGGTGGCCGAGTCCGCGCTGGCGGTCGTTCCGGCGGGGCCGCTGGAGCCGCAGGCGGCGAGGGAGAGCGAGAGCGCCGCGGCGGAGAGAGCCATCGCGGCTGAGCGCAGTTTACGATTAGTCATTTGCATTCCATTCATCCTTCGGGCTCGACGCTGGTGGCCCGTTGTGTGTTGGGAAGTCCGGCCTTTGGATCAGGCAGCACTGCCGGGGTAGTGGTCGGTCAAACTAGTCAAACCGAAGTTTTTCGAAATATTTCGCTAAAACTTGCGATCTGTTTAGACAAAGTTAGCCGCGCAGCGAACAGGCGTCAAGCCTTTTTAGTGAGAGGGCTCACAATTTCTCGGGCCGAGGGTTGACGTTGGGCCAAAAGCACCGCAAGCTGATATCAGCGAAATATTTCGAAAACTTGAGGAGCCGAGTATCGCCGTGGAACATCAGGAAAAGTTAACACTGGCCGCGGTCGCCCGCGAGGCCGGCGTTTCTGCACCGACAGTGTCAAAGGTCATCAACGGGCGCGACGACGTCTCCGCCGACACCAGGGCGAAGGTGCTGACCGTGCTCGCGCGGACCGGATACAAGTCCCCGCTGCAGCAGCGCAAGAATCTTTCCGGCCGCCAGGCCGTGGAAATCGTTTTCGACTCACTGAACTCGGCCTATGCGGTTGAGGTGCTCAATGGCGTCCTGGAGTATGCGGCTGAATCCGACATTGAGGTGTTGCTCAACGTCACGGGCAAACAGGGCGCTTCGATCCTGACGGCGGAGCAGCGGGCACAGCGGATCATTGACGAAGGACGCTGCGGGATGATCGTGGTGACGTCGGCGTTCGGCGCGGCCCATCTGGACGCCTTCCACCGTCGGGGGGTTCCCGTGGTGGTCATCGACCCGCTCAATCCGCCGCCGGGGGATGTGGTCAGCGTCGGAACTACCAACTGGGCCGGCGGCAAGGACGCTACCTCGCACCTGCTGGGGCTGGGCCACCGTCGGATTGCCTATATCGGCGGGCCTGATGCGGCCGAATGCAATCAGGCGCGGCTGCACGGATACATGGCTGCCCTGAGGGCGGAGGGAGTACCGGTCCAAGACCAATACATCATCTCCGGTCACTTCCGGTCCGAGCACGGCGCCAACGGCATGAAGGCCCTGCTCCAGCTCGAGCAGCGGCCGACGGCCATCTTTGCGGCAAGCGACAGCATCGCCCTGGGCGTCCTCGCCGAGGCGCGCCGGCAGAAAATCCGGGTTCCCGAGGACATGAGCCTGGTGGGATTCGACGGCACCTACCAGGCCGAGGAATCCGTGCCTGCCCTCACCTCCGTGACCCAGCCGCTGCAGGAGATGGGCCGGGCCGCGCTACGGTTTATCCTCCGACAGAGGCGTGGGGAAGTGCTGGATTCCCGCAGGGTGGAACTCGTCACGCGGTTGGTCGTCCGGGAATCCACCGCCCCGCCCCGGGACTACCAGCGCGAGTGAACGGCCCCGCGGAAGTTTCTGTCGTAAATCTCATGCACACCGGCGCTGAAGTCCCGGCCAATGGACTCCATCACCGCTGCCGCGGCGGCGTTGGAGTGGGCCTGTTCCGGGCTCCTGGCCCCGGGGATGACAGTGCTGACGCCGTCCTGTGCTGCGATCCAGGCAATGGCGGCCTGGGCCGTTGTTGCCCCGGCAGGAACGAGTTTCCCGAAGTCCGCCACAGCCTCCAGCCCCTGCTCGAAGTCGACGCCGGAGAACGTCTCGCCCACGTCGAAGGCCGCACCGCTGCGGTTGTAATTGCGGTGGTCGTCCGCGGCGAAAGCGGTGTCACGGGAGTACTTTCCGGACAGCAGTCCGGAGGCCAGCGGGACCCTGGCGATGATCCCAACACCAGCGGCCTGCGCCGCCGGAAGGACCTCCTCCAGCGGTTTGAGCCGGAAGGCGTTCAGGATGATCTGCACGGTCGCTGTACCGTCATGGCTGATGGCTTCCAACGCTTCGTCTGTACGTTCGACGCTGACGCCGTAGTTCCTGATGACGCCTTCGCTGACCAGAGTGTCCAACGCCTCGTAGACTTCCGGGCGGCTGTAGACGGAGGTCGGGGGACAGTGCAGCTGCACCAGGTCCAGACACTCGGTCTGCAGGTTCCGCCGCGAACGGTCCACCCACTGTCGGAAATTGGCCAGCGTGTAGTTCTCAGGCTGCTGTTCCATGCGCCGGCCCATCTTTGTGGCCACCGTGATGTCCAGGCCGGGGTTCGCGGCGAGGTAGGCCCCGATGGTCTGCTCGCTCCGCCCGTCGCCGTAGACGTCTGCGGTATCAAAAAAAGACACTCCGGCGTCCGCCGCGGCTGCCAGGATCCGGCCGGCCTCGGCTTGGTCCACGCTGCCCCAGTCGGCTCCCAGCTGCCACGTACCCAGGCCCACCACAGAGACCATACGCCCTGTCTTGCCTAATATTCGTTGCTCCATTCTTCGACTATAGGTGTAGCTCGGAGGGGTCCGCCGACGGGAAGGGGGGTCTGTGAGTCCTAGGAACGCCGGCCGCGGCATGGACCGGCGGCCTGCACTGGGGGAGCAGTCCTATAGGAGCTGAACCATGCAACCAGCCTCCCGGGGCCGCCGCCCGGCAGGGTGTAGCCTCAGCCGCCAGGTCCTCGCAGACGTCTATGAATAAGGGCGCCGCGGGGGCCATCGTGTGCCGAGTACCGTGACTGACATGAAAATTGCGGTGACGTTGTCCCGTTGACTGGTTGCCCTGGCGGTCGTCGTTTTGAGGCAGGATTATCCGGTGGGTTGCAGGGGCGCGAGGGTCACTTGGTAGCCCAGGGCTTCGAGCTGTCCGATCGCGCGGGCCTTGGTTTTGGCTGGTGCTTGCAGCCTGAAGTAGTCGGCGCCGGCGTCTTTGTAGAGTTCGCCGGTGGTGAGCATGTGCCAGGCGGCGGTGAGCATGGCGTGTTCGACCGCGACGAGGGCCTTCATCGGTCCGCGCCGGGCGGCGAGGCGGGAGTAC
>NZ_PZKO01000015.1:0-42623 GCF_014926485.1 Pseudarthrobacter sp. AB1 | reverse complement strand
GTTGACGTGTTTGAGCCCACGAAGGTGGCCCGCTCGGTCCTGGCCATGCAGCTGCGCTACGCCACCGTCACCGGGGTGGCCCGGGATGATCTGGCCGATGAGGGTGTGTGGCTCTATGCCGAGACGGTGCGGAAGATCCACGAGCTGAACCCGGGCACCGGCGTCGAACTTTTGATCCCTGACTTTTCCGGCAAGCCCGAGCACATCGAGGCGATCTGCGCTTCGAAGCCGGAGGTCTTCGCGCACAACGTCGAAACCGTGCCCCGGATCTTCAAGCGGATCCGGCCCGCGTTCCGGTACGAGAGGTCCCTGGATGTCATCACCCAGGGCCGGAACCTGGGCATGGTGACCAAGTCCAACCTGATCCTGGGCATGGGCGAGACCCGCGAGGAGATCTCCGAGGCGCTGCGGGACCTGCACGAGGCCGGCTGTGACCTGATCACCATCACCCAGTACCTGCGCCCGTCCGAGCGGCACCTGCCGGTGGACCGCTGGGTCAAGCCTCAGGAGTTCGTGGACCTCCAGGACGAAGCCAAGGAAATCGGCTTCCTCGGCGTCATGTCCGGACCCCTGGTCCGCTCCTCCTACCGGGCCGGCCGGCTCTGGGCCACCGCGATGCGCAAGAAGGGCTGGGAAATCCCCGCCCAGCTCGCCCACATCGAGTCCTCCGGCAGCACCCGCCAGGAAGCCAGCTCACTGCTGGCAGCCCACGCCAGCTGACCCTTCGATATCAGGAAAGGACCGAAGATGCTCCCTACAAGAATCGAAATCATCCCCTCAACCGGGATCGTTGACCAGGTCCGGGCGCGGGTTCCGCTGACCACCACGCTGACCATGACGTGCCTGCCGCACCACGGCGTCGAGCGGACCATGCGCACGTCGGTGGAGCTGAGCGACTTCGGCTACACCGTTATCCCGCACCTGGCCGCGCGCAGCATCCATGACCGGGCCGAACTGACCCGGATCATGCGGGACTGCGACGGCGCGGGCATCGGCGAGGTGTTTGTGATCGGCGGCGACCGGAAGCAGCCCGCCGGCCCGTACGGGTCCGCCCTGCCGCTGCTTGAAGACATCGCCCAGTACACCGGCGGCCGGATGCGCGCCGGCGTGGCAGGCTACCCGGAAGGCCACCCGACCGTGGCCGCCCTGGACCTGCTCGAGGCCCTGCAGGACAAGCAGCTCCTGGCCACCCACGTGGTCACCCAGATGTGCTTCGATGCGCCCAAAATCCTTGACTTCGCGGCGCTCCTGCGCCGTGAAGGCGTGAACCTGCCCGTCTGGGCGGGTGTGGCGGGGTCCGTCCCGCGGACCAAACTGCTGGCACTTGCCACGCAGATCGGCGTCGGAAGTTCCCTGAAGTTCCTCAGCAGCAAAGGAACGCTGGCGCGCAAGCTGCTTAGCGGCGACCGCTACTCACCCCACACCCTGGTGGCCGGGCTCGAAAGCCAGCCCGGCATCGCAGGGATCCACCTTTACAGCTTCAACAACCTCGATGCGGTCCCCAATGAAGCGGGCCACGCATCATCCCCAACGGCACTCCAGCCAGCATTGATTCGAGGAGCAGCACGTGAGCAGTAAGACCACCGTTTCCCCCCAAACTCCCCACCTGGCCGCGGCGAAGGCTTCACGGGAGTGACAACCGAACACGTTCTGACGGTCAACTGCGCCGAGTCCCCGGGGATCGTCCACGCGATCACGGGGTACCTGCTGGATCACGGCTGCGACATCATCGACACCAATCACTTCGGTGACCGCCAGGCACAGCAGTTCTTTATGCGGGTGCATTTCGCGGCCGGGAAGACGGCCTTCAGCACCGAGGACCTGCGCCGGGACTTCGAGCCGCTGGCCGCTGAGTGGGCCATGAACTGGCAGCTGGAACCGCACGGCCGCAAGCGCCGGGTCCTGGTGATGGTGTCCAAGTTCGGGCACTGCCTCAACGACCTGCTGTTCCGGGCCCGCACGGGTGATCTTCCGGTGGAAATCGTCGCCGTGGTCTCGAACCACACGGACCACGAAGAGCTGGTCAAGTGGCACAACATCCCGTTCTTCCACCTCCCGGTCACCCAGGAGACCAAGCCTGCGCAGGAAGCCCGCCTGCTGGAGCTGGTGGACGAGTTCGAGGTGGAACTGGTGGTCCTGGCCCGCTATATGCAGGTCCTCAGCGATGAGCTGTCGGCCCAGCTGACGGGCAAAACCATCAACATCCACCATTCGTTCCTGCCCAGCTTCAAGGGCGCCAAGCCGTACCACCAGGCCTACGACCGCGGCGTGAAGACCGTGGGCGCAACGGCGCACTACGTCAACGCCGAACTGGATGAGGGACCGATCATCGCTCAGCAGGTCATCGACGTGGACCACACGTACACGGCCGATGACCTGGTCCGCGTGGGCCGTGACGCTGAGAGCAAAGCGCTCAGCAACGCGGTCCGGTGGCACTGTGAAGGCCGGGTAATGCTCGACGGCGGGCGCACGGTCGTTCTGCGCTGACCGTCCGGCGCGTCCCACGGTGCAATGCCCGACGGTGCAGTGTCCCACGGTGCAATGCCCGACGGCGGGAGCCGGCTTAGGTGCGGTGCTGGAAGTGTGTGGCCGGTACGCCGCCCGGCAGGGCGCGCAGCATCCCTTCGGCGACGTCGCGGAGGGTCAGGTTCTGCTGGCTCGAGGCGGCGGTGAGGATCTGGGACGCCGCCTCGTAGGAGCACTGGTTCTGGCCCATGATCACGCCGCAGGCGGTGTTGATCGCGGTGCGGCTGGCCATGGCTGCGCGGAGATCCGCGGATTGGGCCAGGCCCGCCCGGACCTGCAGTGCCAGGGCCAGGCTTTTGGCCGCCACGTCGGAGAAAGCCAGCGCCTGGGCGGCCACAACCGGGGTGAACACGTTCGTTTCCGCCGTATACAACGTCAGTGCGGCCCGGTAGCCGCGTTCCAGCGGCAATGGCACGGCGAAGGCGGAACGGAAGCCGGCTGCCCTGAGAGTGGCCGGGTACTCATCCCAGCGCTTGTCCAGGGCGTGGGCATTGAGAATGATGGTCAGGCGGCCGCCCAGTGCCCGCGAGGTGGGGCCCCGTCCGGCGAGCTGGTCCCAGCGGGAAAGGCCGCCGGCGCCGTCGGTGGTTGCCGCAGTGGAAGGTGTTCCGTCGGGCCGCACGATGGTCACAGTGCTCTCCACCTCGGAACCTGCCATCTCGCTCACCGCGGGAGCCGCAATCCGGGCAAGGGTGCACGCCGATGCCGCTTCCGAGTGTCCCCGGATGTCCAGCAGGGCGCCTGAGACGCGCCAGTCCACCAGTTGATCGATCATCATGCCCCAGTCCTCATGTGTCGGTACGCCCTCATCATAAAAGGCCCGGCGGGCAAGGACACGAGTAGTGAGTACTCGCTTTTTTACAGCCAGGCCCGGACCAGGTTGCGTGTGCACACTGAGCCCGGCTGAACCTAAGGCTGAGCGCTGGACGGGGCTGACTACGCCTACTTGTCGAAGTAGGTGGTGGCTTCCTCGCCCGAGACCTTCCGGACGATCTCGTCGGCCACGTCCCGGAGCTTCTGGTTCCGGTGGCTGGAGACGTTCATCAGGATGGACATGGCCTCGGACTGGCTGCAGCGGTTCTGTGCCATGATTATTCCGCTGGCAAGGTTGATGGCGGTGCGGCTCATCATCGCCGCGCTGAGGTCATCCGCGGCGCTTTCGGCGGTTCCCACCCTGACGGCCAGGCGGACGGCGCTGCCGGCGACGGCGGCGAAGCTGGCTGCCTCAGTGATGGTGTCCTCTGTGAACACGCCGGTGGCCGGCGCGAAGAAGTTCAGGACTGCGGCGGCGTTTTGACCCAGTTCAAGGGGGACGCCCAGGGCGCTGTGGATGCCCTCCTCCATCAGGCGTTTCTGGTAGGTGGGCCAGCGCGTGTCAGTGCTGACATCGGCCAGCAGGACAGGGGTGGCCGCCTGCAACGCTGCGAGGCACGGCCCTTCGCCCACGGCCTGTTCGATGCGGTCCAGGTGGATGGCCCGCTCGGTGCTTCCGCCCACCGTTGCCGTCCGCCTGGCGAGCTTGAGGGTGACCCCGCATTCCACCGTGGCGCCGGCGCTGCGGCTCAGCGCGGATGCGGCGATGATGGACAGCCCGCCCAGGAAGTCGGCCACCGATCCCGTGCCGATAATCAGGTCCTGCAGCTCAAGGAGCAGTTCGTGTTCGGGCGAATTGGTCATGCCCAAATCTAGGCCGAACGCAGGGTGCTCACAAGTTGGCCATCAGCGCAGTGGCGGCGCTCGGTAAGGGGACGGGTGGGCAGCGGAACCTGCGACGTCCCGCCCAGGAACGCATCAGGGCGGCCCACCAGGCACCACGCTAGTCCCGCACCCGGATGATCTCCAGAGCGTCCGGGTCCAGCAGCTTCCGTGTGCCGGTCCTGGCGTCCATGATCCAGATCAGTTCCAGTGAACGCACGACGTCGGTCACCTGCCCTTTGTGGAACAGCTTGCCGTTGTGCCACGCCTCGATGTGGTCGCCGGGTTGGATTCTTAGTGCCTGAACCTGGTCAGTAATCATGCTGTGCCCCCTGCTGGTTGTCCCCGTCTGCCCAGCATGCGCCGCCCAGGTTGCGGGGGTGTTTCAACCGGATGATTTTTCCGTGTCGGCTCTCCGGTGGAGAATGCGTTCATGACCAATGACGAGATTCGGCCTGTCTACTTCCTTTCGGACAGCACCGGCATCACCGCGGAAACGCTCGGCAATACCTTGTTGACCCAGTTCCCCGCCAATAACTTTGACCGCATCACGGTCCCGTTCATTACCACCGTCGAACAAGCCAGGACCGTGGTGGGCACCATCGACGAACTGGTCGCTACCGGTCCGCGGCCCATCGTTTTTTCCACGGCCGTCAGCAGCGACATCCGGCAGGCCATTGCAAAGTGCCGGGGGATCATCGTGGATCTTATCGGGATGCATGTGGGACAGCTGGAGGAGGCCCTCGGGTCCCAGGCCAGCCATGAACCCGGCAGGGCCCACGGCCTGGGCAACGCGGAGCGGTATCAGTCCCGGATGGCCGCCGTCGAGTACGCCATGGAACACGACGATGGCCAGAGCCTGCGGGCGCTGGAGAAGGCGCAAGTCATCCTGGTGGCCCCGTCCCGCTGCGGCAAAACGCCCACCACCATGTACCTGGCGCTCCAACACGGCATCTTCGCCGCGAACTTCCCCCTGGTGGACGAGGATTTTCAGCGGGAAGGGCTGCCCAAGCCGCTGCGGCCATTTGTTGAGAAGTGTTTCGGGCTGTCCTCCAACCCCCTGCGGCTGAGCCAGATCCGCACCGAACGGCGCCGCGGCTCACCCTACGCGTCGCTGCGGCAGTGCGGCTTCGAGCTGCGCAGCGCCGAGCAGTTATACGTTTCCCACCGGATCCCGTACCTGAATTCGGCGACGGTCTCCGTGGAGGAAATGGCCGCCACCATCCTACAGCGCATGAACCTCAAGCATTAGGGAAAATTTTCACAAGCCCCATGTGGCGCACGTCATGTTGGAAGAGCGCTCTGAACCTGTCACTGTAGACAGGATTCGCGCCCACCAACCGGCTACAGCCGCGAGCGGGGCGGCGCCCCCGCATGCCATCATCTGCAAAGGATCAGCAACCATGACGACAGACATACTGTGGTTCTCAGAACTCGGACTCAAGGACCTGGACCGGGTAGGCGGCAAGAACGCCTCCCTCGGGGAGATGGTGCAGAACCTGACCTCCGCCGGCGTGCAGGTGCCGGACGGCTTCGCCACAACAGCCGACGCGTACCGCAGCTTCCTGGCTGACTCGGGCCTGGACCAGAAGATCGTGGACCGGCTGGTTGGCCTGGACACCGACGACGTGACGGCCCTCGCCGCGGCGGGCCAGGAAATCCGGACGCTGATGCGCGAGACGCCCTTCCGGCCGGACTTCGAGGCGCAGATCCGGAACTCCTACCAGCAGCTGGTGGACAAGCACGGGGGCTCCGAGGACCTGTCCTGGGCCGTCCGTTCCAGCGCGACCGCGGAAGACCTCCCGGATGCCTCCTTCGCCGGGCAGCAGGAAACCTTCCTGAACGTCCGCGGCATCGAGAACATCCTGATCGCCATCAAGGACGTGTTCGCGTCCCTCTACAACGACCGCGCCATCGCGTACCGCGTGCACCACAAGTTCGAACACGCCGAGGTGGCACTCTCCGCCGGCATCCAGCGGATGGTGCGCTCCGACGTCGGGGCCTCCGGCGTGATGTTCACCATGGACACCGAGTCCGGTTTCCAGGACGCCGTGTTCGTCACGTCCTCCTACGGCCTGGGCGAGGCCGTGGTCCAAGGCGCCGTGAACCCGGATGAGTTCTACGTCTACAAGCCTGCACTGCAGGCCGGCCGCCCCGCCATCCTCAAGCGCGGCCTGGGTGAGAAGGCCCTCCAGATGACCTACACGGAGAGCCGCGAGATCGGCCGCACCATCGACTTCGTGCCGGTGGAGGCCTCGCTGCGGAACCGCTTCAGCCTCAGCGACGACGACGTCGAGCAGCTCGCCCGGCACGCCGTCGCCATCGAAAACCACTACGGCCGCCCCATGGACATCGAATGGGGCAAGGACGGGATCGACGGCGGCCTGTACATCCTGCAGGCACGCCCGGAGACTGTGCAGTCCCGCAGGGCCGCCGGTAGCCTGAGCCGCTTCCGCCTGAACGCGACCGGCCGGGTACTGGCCGAGGGCCGCGCGATCGGACAGCGCATCGGTGCCGGCAGCGTCCGCATCCTCACCGCGATCGACCAGATGGCCGCCTTCAAGACCGGCGACGTCCTGGTCGCGGACATGACCGACCCGGACTGGGAACCGATCATGAAGCGGGCCTCCGCCATCGTCACCAACCGCGGCGGACGCACGTGCCACGCGGCCATCATCGCCCGCGAACTGGGGATTCCCGCCGTCGTCGGCACCGGAAGTGCCACGGATTCCCTCACCGACGGCCTCGAGGTGACCGTTTCCTGCGCCGACGGCGAGACCGGCACCATCTACGAAGGGCTCCTGGACTTCAGCATCGAGGAAACCGCCATCACCGAGCTGCCCGAGGCCCCGGTCAAGGTCATGATGAACGTGGGTACCCCGGAGCAGGCGTTCACATTCGCGCAGCTGCCCAACCACGGGGTGGGCCTGGCCCGGCTGGAATTCATCATCAACCGCCAGATCGGCATCCACCCCAAGGCGCTCCTGAACCTGGAGGACCAGCCGGCGGACGTGGCCGCGGAAATCCGGGAACGGATCTCCGCCTACGACAGCCCGCGCGAGTACTACATCAAGCGGCTGGCTGAAGGTGTGTCCACCATCGCGGCGGCCTTCGCGCCGGAGCCGGTGATTGTGCGCATGTCCGACTTCAAGTCCAACGAGTACGCCAACCTCATCGGCGGGCCGGCCTACGAGCCGCACGAAGAGAACCCGATGCTCGGCTTCCGCGGCGCCTCACGGTACCTGGAGCCGTCCTTCCGGGACTGCTTCGACCTGGAGTGCGAGGCCCTGTCCTTCGTCCGCAACGAGATGGGCCTGACCAACGTCAAGCTGATGATCCCGTTCGTGCGGACCCTGGACGAAGCCCGCGGTGTCATCGACCTGCTGGCGGAGAACGGCCTGGTCCGTGGCGAGAACGGCCTCGAGGTGATCATGATGTGCGAGATCCCGTCCAACGCGCTGCTGGCGGACGACTTCCTGGACTACTTCGACGGCTTCTCCATCGGCTCCAACGACATGACCCAGCTGGCCCTGGGCCTGGACCGGGATTCCGCGATCGTCTCGGGCGGCTTCGATGAACGCGATCCTGCCGTCAAGAAGCTCCTGAGCATGGCCATCAAGGCCTGCAAGGATCGCGGCAAGTATGTGGGCATCTGCGGCCAGGGTCCCAGCGACCACGCGGACTTCGCGGAGTGGCTGGTCGGGGAAGGCATCGATTCGGTCTCCCTGAACCCGGACACCGTGGTGGATACCTGGCTCCGGCTAGCCGGCACAGCAGTCACGAGCTGAACGTAAGCCGGACCTGGCGCTGCGCATATTCCTTGTCGACACCTAAATATCGGTGGCGCCAGGGAATATGCGCGTCAGGGTCGGGTATGCGCGTCGAAAACGGCAGAACGCGTAATCCCACCTCACCACATTGGACCCGGCGGCCCGGAGACCGTGGGTTTCTCGAACGTTTCCGCAGCAGCCTGGACGTGGAGGCGATACTGTTCCCACGGCTTCAGCCCTTTCCAGGTGAGCCCATCCGTGTAGACGCAGTGCCGGACGCGGACCAGGTTGCCGGCCTTCACACGCTTCGCAACCTCATTCGGGGTCAGCCCATGAAGGACGCGGTCGCCGGACAGGACAAACGGCGGAAGGTCTCTCATATAACCGACGTTGCCAGCTGCGCGCCCTCTGGGGGAGAGGCAGAAGCGGCTATGTGGAGAAGTGCTGGCGACGCGCTTGTTCGCTTTCGACCCACAGCTGCCCTGGCGCAGCCGGAATATGGACTGCGTAATGGAATATGGGCGTCGGTAGCGACGTTGCGCGTCGCACTGAACGTCAGCCCTGGTTGATGCGGATCATGTTCCCGGACGGGTCGCGGAAGGCGCAGTCGCGTGGGCCCCAGGGCTGGACGATGGGTTCCTGCAGGACCTCGGCGCCGGAGGCCCGGGCGGCCTCGAAGGCGGCGTCGAGATCGTCCGTGCTGAACACGAGCATGGGCATAACGCCCTGGTGACCTACTCCTGGATGGCGTCCCCGTCGGCCTGGGAGCGGCCGGCGTGCGGCGGGGACAGGACAATCTCAAGATCGGGTTGGGCAGCGCTGCCCAGGGTGACCCAGCGCTGGCCGTCCTACCCGGTCGCAGCTGATTGACAAGGGGCTGCTCTACACGCCGAACCACGGTTACGCGGCCTTCACCGTTCCGCATTTCGACCGGTTCATGCTCCGGGCCGTGCCGGAATTGAATGTGCCGGAGTTGCGCCAACGACGAGGCAGGCATACCGCCGGCTGACCCCTGAGGTGGGGCCGGACGGCCCGATGATTGACCTAGTCGGACCTAGTCGAAATCCGTCAGCCCCTGTTGATGCGGGCATGTTGCCGACGGGTCGCGGAACGCATTGCCGCGCGGGCGCCCGGGTTAGACGAGCACTTGGTGAGCAGCTCTTGGCGCTCGATATGGCAGCGGCTAGGCGAGGCTTCTTCAATCCTGCTCAGCTTGCGCGCGGGCCGGGTGTGCTGCCGGGCTATGCATGTGGGCATCGCTTTTACGGCGTGGTGTTCGCGGGCCCGGTAAGCGCTGGGCGTCATGCCGACGATCTCGGTGAACCGCGAGCTGAACGAACCCAGGGACGTTGAGCCCACCTCCATGCAGGCATCGGTCACATAGGGGCGGTCGATCAGGTCACGGGCCCGGCGCAAGTGGGCCAGGTTGGCCAGCTCCCGCGGGTTCATGGGGCAATTCCAGTAGTTTCATGCGGCAGCTTCACGGATCCAGTCTTCGGGACTCGGCAGGCCGAAGGTGCCGGGGCAGGTTGCAGGGACTATGCGCCGCCGAGCTCCGCCCGGGAATACCGGACCCCCGACCACCACTGAATAGCACATCCCAGCCGCGATCAACGGTTGGTGCGGGAGTTGTGGAAGGCGACGTCAATGAGGATTTCCGCTGCTGCGCGGGCTTGGCGGGCCGGTTCTGCGCTGGCGGAGATCGCCGCTGTTGTGATTGCCCCTTCCGCCAGTATGGCCAGCTGCGGAGCAAGCGCAGCGGGTGCTCCCGCCCCTGCGGCCAGCTGGGCCAGGTAGTCCTGGAAGTGCTTCTTCTGTTCCCTGACGATGTCGGTGATGCGTCCGGATGCCCCTCCGACCTCACCAAAGGAATTGATAAAGGCGCACCCGCGGAATCCCTCTGATGTGAACCAGCTGGCCAGAAAGTCGTAAACCGCCAGAAGCTGTTCGCGGGGATTCTGTGCTGCCTCGACCTGGGCGGTGACTCCGGTGGTCCAGATGTCCCTCCAGATGTGGAGGACGTCCTCCACGATGGCCTCCTTGGCCGGGAACAAACGGTACAGGCGCTTGAGCGAGACGCCGGATTCGGCCCGCAACTCATCCATCCCCACCGCTGTGAACCCGCGGGCATAAAAGAGTTGGCTCGCGGCCGCGAGCACGAGCTCTCTGGCCGCGTCATCATCCGGCTTACCGGGGGCAAGGGCCTTCCCGGCTGACTCGTGTGGGGACACAGAGAGTGTTTCTTCCTATTCGCTTGCATGGATAACGATCGTTCTCTAGTGTAAGGGGCAAGGCAGAGAACATGCGTTCTCCAACTTGCTGAATAACCCGTTTGGCGCCTCTTCGCAGGCTCTGGCCGGTGAAGGCCACGATGCGCACGGTGCGAGGTGGGATCTGTCTCGACTTGGCCGAAGGCCCGGTTGCAGTCCCCGGTGACGGCTGGCCTGATTGCAATACCTGCTGGACCAGGGCTGCCCGCTGGGGGCGGTCGCACCTGACGGCTGAAGGCACAATGAACAGTTTGAGCGAGCCACAACGTCCCTTGTCCCCTGAGACGGCCAGGGATGCCCTGGCGCAACTCCTTGTGCGCACAGCGCAGGGTGATCATCAGGCATTCAGCGATTTTTATGATCAAACGTCGGCGCGGGTGTTCGGCCTGGTCCGCCGCGTGCTCATCGATCGCGAGCTAAGCGAGGACGTAACCCAGGAAGTTTTCATCATGGTCTGGCAAAAGTCGTCGCAATACAGCCCCATCGCGGGAAGCCCCATGGCATGGCTCATGACGATCGCGCACCGCAGAGCGGTTGACAGAGTCCGTTCGCAACACCGCAGCAAAATCCGGGACAGGCGCTGGGCCGGCTACACCGAGAACACGGCTAATGAGGAAGTATCCGAGACGGTCATCAACAAGATGGACGCCCAAACCCTTCACCAGTCCCTGGGTTGCCTGTCCCCGCTCCAGCGCGAGGCCATCGTCCTGGCCTACCTTGGGTGCCTGACCTACCGCGAGGTCGCCGAACAGCTCTCCACACCGCTGCCCACCATCAAGTCCCGCATCAAAGACGGCCTGACGCGGCTCCGAACGGAACTCGAACCGGCGTAGCCTGGCCCGGCAGGTCTTGCGCCCGGACCGCAGAGATGGCGTACCGGGCAGTCCGTGGCGCCGTCGGCGGCGAATAATCTGCGCGGGGTAGTTTCCTGACGTTCGCCACCGGGCGTGCGCGGAGGAACAACAACACGCCCGTCGAGGAGATTCCCATGAGAACCATCAATCGTGTTCTGGCCGTAGCGGTAGCCGTGTCGCTCGCCGGCATCACCGGATGCGGCGTGCAGAGCGGGAACCCGGCACCACCGGCCGGCAGCAGTACCTCCGCCCCGTCCCCTGATGCGCCGGCACAGTCCGGTGACGCCGTCATCACCATCAGGGACTTCGCCTACGAAGTTCCGGCATCCGTAAAACCGGGAGCGACGGTCACGGTAACGAACGCGGACAGCGCCCCGCATACCCTCACGGCCAAAGACAACGGCGGTTTCGACGTCGAGGTCCCGGCGGGCGCGACGGTGATCTTTCAGGCACCGGCTGTTCCCGGTGAGTACGGGATCATTTGTACTTTTCATCCGCAAATGACCGGGACGCTGGTTGTGAAATGAACCGGCCGGAACTAAGCCCCGCCGCACGGAAGAACACCGTTTGGGTGCTGCGTGGCTGTGTCGCGGCGGCCCTGGTTATCAGTGCCGTGGTCCATGTCCAGCTCGCCCCGGGCTACCAGCAGGCCGCGCCCGGAGGCCTGGGGCAAGGCACCCTGTTCCTGGTCCAGGCGGGAGCCTCAGTGGCGGCCGCGGCGTTTGTGCTGCTCAAGGGTTCACCGGCCGCCTTCGCGGCCGCCGCAGTGGTGGGGTTCTCATCCCTGGCCGCGGTCATCCTCTACCGGTACGTCCAGGTCCCTGCTCTCGGGCCTCTGCCTGCCATGTATGAACCCGTCTGGTACGCGGCCAAGGTCCTCGCTGCGGTGGCCGAAGCAGTTGCGGGCGGGCTGGCTGTGGCCGGCTACGCCCTACACCGGACGCGGCGGCCGGGATCGCCGCCAGCTGCCCAGGGCCGCCGTAGGGCTGCAGCTGCCTGATCCAAGACGGGTCCCCCGCCCTGAGCAAGGCCAGCCGCCCCCTGCCGGGCCGTGCGGAACCAAACACTGGTGTGTCCGGGTTCACATCCGTTCCCATCCTTTTCCGCTGCGGCTCCGAAGTACCCGTGCCCCCTTCTTCGGGGGGTGCCAACATCACATGCGCGTGTATGAGGAGATCTTTCAATGAATAAGACACTTCGCTTTATGGCTGTCCCCACCCTGGCTTTGGCCGCCCTGGCCCTTTCCAGTTCCCCCGCGATGGCAGCGGATCAGTCCTACCAGTCGACTCTGGGCCAGATTAACGGCAGCGCGGGTTCGGGCACCGTCACTGTTGACGTCACCGGCAACCAGGCCCACGTTGTCCTGAACGTTTCGGGCCTGGCCTCGACGTTTATGGATGCACCGTACCCGCACGTCCAGCACATTCATGGCGGAGCCCAGGGAACGTGTCCGGCACCGTCGGCGGATAAGGACGGCGACGCGGTGGTTTCGACCACCGAAGGTGCCCCGTTCTATGGCGGTATCGTCACCACTCTCTCCACCAGCGGGGACACCAGCCCGGCTGCGGGCTTGGATCTTAAGGTCGCCGGGCAGGGCGCCTCCTACACCGTTGACCGCACGTTTGAGCTGAACGCCGAGACCAAGGCNGCCCTGGCTGCCGGTACGGCCGTTGTTGTGGTCCACGGCCTTGACCCCGCCGCGCTCAGCGCGGCCGGCCAGGCCGCCAAGTCAGACCTGGCACCGACCCTGCCGCTGGCCGCGACGTCCCCTGCCCTGTGCGGGACCTTGACGGCCGGGCAGATGAAGATGCCCGCCGGCGGNGCTGACACCGGCGTCGCCCAGGAGACAGGGAACGACGCCGGAGCCCTCGCCCTCGGCGGTGGCCTGGTCCTGGTCGCTCTCGCCGGTGGAGCCTACGCAGTGCGCCGCCGCAACGCCAACGCAGCAGCCTAAGCCCAGGCTGAGCGGATCAATACTGTGAGAACCGCGGACCACGGCCGCCGCGGGGGCTTCCTGGCCCCCGCGGCGGCCGGGGTTCTGCTCCTGCTGGCCCTGGCCGGCTGCGCCGCCGGAACATCGGGAACTCCCGACGCCGGCGCCCTGCCTTCCGCCGCCGCCTCTGCCTCGTCTTCGGTGCCGGCCAGCCCGCCGCCGGCCCCGTCCCCACCCGCCGCGCCGTCGGCGGCTGCCCCGGCGACGGCCGGCCAACAGCTTCCGGTGTTGGGTGCTTCAGCTCCGGTCACCCTGAGCATTCCGGCGATCGGGGTCCGGACCGACCTGCTCCACCTGGGCCTGCGGGAGAACGGCTCCCTGGAAGTCCCGCAGGACACCGGCAACGGCGCACCAGCGAGCTGGTACAACGGCTCACCAACGCCCGGGGAACGCGGGCCCTCCGTGATGCTGGGCCACGTCAACGCGCTCGGCGGCAACCAGGGTGTTTTCGCGGACCTCCGCAAACTCACACCCGGTACCGAGATCAACGTCTCCCGAACCGACGGCAGCACCGCCGTGTTCACCGTTGACCGCGGAGCCCTCTATAGCAAAAACGGGTTCCCCACCCTCGAGGTCTACGGCAACACCCCCGGAGCCGAACTCCGGCTGATCACCTGCGACGGCTACGACCCCGCCACCGGGCTCTTCGACGACAACTACGTCATCTACGCCAAACTCAAAGCCTGAAACAGACCTTGATTGATCCTGCAGCCGACGAAAGGTTTGACCATGAAGGCAACCAGCAGCACGCGTAAGTTTCTCGGACTGGCAGCGGCAGCAGTTACGCTGCTGGCTTTGGCCGGTTGTGGAACCCCCGGCATGTCCGGGTCCGGCACGACTGCGGCACCGACAATGACGGAACGATCAGCCTCAGCGGTGCCCACCGCCCAAGCCGCCGCCCCCTCCAACTCCAGTCCCGGATCTTCGCCGGCCGCAGCCGCAGCAAAAATCCTGATCAAGGGCTTCAAATACCAGGGATCCGAAACCGTAAGCCCCGGAGCGACGATCAGCGTCGTCAACGAAGACATAGAAGCGCATACCATCACCGCTGACACGGGCGCGGCATTCGACACCGCCATCAAAGTCGGCGCCGGCAGCTTCACCGCCCCGGCCGAGCCTGGAACCTACCCGTACCACTGCATCTTCCACGGCAACATGAAAGGCACTCTCACCGTGAAATGACACGTCCGCACAACCCGAGGGATTCTGGCCGTCGCGGGCACCCCAGCGCCGGTCCCAGGCGGCCGCATTACGCCAGCGACTGTGGAAATACGGCACACTTTGGTTTCTTAATTCACCAAGGCCCGGTGTACTGTTTTCGAGTTAGGTTCCCCTAATCTCCCCGAAGACGCCCTATGGACCACACGCTATGAGCACCCAACTTGACCTTCAACGCCTGCACTTTGCCGCCAACCTTGCGGACAACGGTGACAGGACTGCCGTTGCCACCAGCAGTGGTGTCCTGACGTACCGGGAACTGGCTGACCGTGTTGGGGAGCTTGGCCGGCGCCTCGGGACCGAACGCCGGCTGGTGGCCCTAACGGCCGGTAACGACGTCGACTCGCTGGTGGGGTATTTGGCGGCCATGGCTGCCGGTCATCCGCTGATCCTCCTGCCCGCGGACAAGCCTGCTGCCCTGGAGTCCCTCGTCGCGGCCTATGATCCGGACGTTGTCCTTCGTTCCGCGAACGGCCAGATGGTCCTGGAGGAGCGCAGACCTGGCACCGGACACACTCTGCACCCGGACCTGGCGCTTCTGCTGAGCACCTCAGGGTCCACCGGCTCACCGAAGCTCGTGCGGCTGTCCTATCAAAACCTGCACGCCAACGCGGAATCCATCGCGGAATACCTCGGCATCACCGGAGATGACCGGGCAATGACCACGCTGCCCATGTCCTACTGTTATGGACTGTCAGTGATCAACAGCCACCTGTTGCGTGGCGCCAGCCTGGTCCTGACGGATCTGTCCGTGGTGGACCCCTGCTTCTGGGATTTGTTCCGCCGCGAGGGGGCCACGTCATTCGCGGCCGTTCCCTATACTTTCGATCTGCTCGAACGGGTGGGCTTCGCGGCAATGAATCTGCCCACGCTCAGGTATGTCACGCAGGCCGGCGGCAGGCTCGGCCCTGACCTGGTCCGGCGATACGCCGAACTGGGTGCACGGAGCGGCTGGGACCTCGTTGTGATGTACGGCCAGACGGAGGCCACCGCGCGCATGGCGTACCTCCCGCCGCGGCTGGCAGGCGCGTCGCCCGGCGCCATCGGAATCCCGGTCCCGGGCGGGGCCTTCCGGATCGACCCGGTCCCTGGACTGGAGGATGGGGAGCTGGTCTATTCCGGGCCCAACGTGATGCTGGGATACGCCGGGACGCCGGAGGACCTGGGCCTCGGGCGGACGGTGGATGAACTCCGCACCGGGGACCTGGCCCGCCTGAACGCGGACGGATTGTACGAGGTGGTCGGAAGGCGCAGCCGGTTCGTCAAGATCGTGGGTCTTCGCGTCGACCTTGGACAGGTGGAACGGATCCTTGCCGATCTTGGCATTCAGGCTGCGAGTGCCGGCACTGACCTGGGGCTCGTGGTCGCCGTCGAAGGTGAACACGACCCGGCGCTGGTGGGTAAACTCCTCGCCCAGGGCATCGGCCTGCCGCGCGCTGCCCTGGAAGTCCACGCGGTGCAGGAACTCCCGCGGCTGGCGTCCGGCAAGCCGGACTACCCTGCCGTCCTGGCGCTCTCCCAACAGGGCGGCCCCGCAGTTCGGGACCCGGCATCCAGCACGAACTCCGGAGCGGGCCCGAGGGACAGTGTGGTGCGCATTTTTGAGGACACGCTGGAGCTGGAAGACATTTCCGACGGCGACACGTTCGTTTCGCTCGGCGGGGACTCCCTGTCGTATGTGGCAGCGTCGGTGCGGCTCGAGCAGGCATTGGGACACTTGCCAACGGACTGGCACATCACCCCGGTGGGAGTGCTGGGGGCCCGCCTTGAGCAGCCACGGACGCGGAAGCGGCGCCGCGTGTTCGCCCGGCTTGAAACCAGCATCGTGTTGCGGGCGGCCGCGATTTTCCTGATTGTCAGTACCCATATCGGATTCCTGCACTGGCAGGGTGCCGCCCACGTGCTGATGGCCGTGGCGGGGTTCAACTTTGCCCGGTTCCAGCTTGCCGGGGAGCGTGTGCCCCGCCTGCGAAAACAGGCAGCCAGCCTGGCCAGGATCATCATCCCCAGCGTGGCCTTCATCGGCTTCGCCTACCTTGTCACGGACAAGTACAGCCTCGCGAATATCGTCCTGCTCAACGCGATTATCGGACCCGAGGAGGTGACCACGCAGTGGCATTTCTGGTTCGTCGAAGTGCTCGTCTACCTGCTGGTCAGCATGACGGCATTACTCGCCCTGCCCTGGGTCAGCCGGGCCGAAAAGCGCCTTCCTTTCCTCTTTCCGCTTGCACTGCTCGCCGCCGGACTGCTCACCCGGTATGAGCTTTTTGAGCCGGGAATTCCGCACACCACGCCGGCGCTTTGGCTCTTCGCTTTGGGATGGGCGGTTGCCCGGGCCCGCCACGTCCTTCAGCGATGCGGCCTGAGCCTCGTGGCCGCTGTGACCATCCCGGGATTTTTCGACAACCCTTACCGTGAACTGACGGTCATTGCCGGGATCCTCCTGCTCCTGTGGCTGCCCAGCATTCCCGTCCCGGCAGGGCTGCGGCGCCTCACGGTTCTGCTGGCCGGCGCGTCCCTGCACATCTACCTGGTGCATTGGCTGGTCTACCCCCTGGTGGTTGAGCTCAGCCCCGCCCTCGCCGTGGTGGCCTCACTGGCCGCAGGCTCGGCGTACTGGGCACTCTGCAACCATGCGCCGGCAGTCATCGGCCGCGCTGGAAGGTGGGTCGTGTCCGCCCGGTGACGCGCAGACGGCCCGGCGACGCGCAAAATGGTTGGCGCTACGCAAATGCCCTGGCGACACCGGTATACGGGCGTCGCCACGGCAGAGGCGCGTCACGGGGACTTTAGCGCGTCGAATTCCGCAGAACGCGTACGACGGCGGGGCACGCCGGCCGCTGCCAGCTTGCGTTCCAGCTTCCCGGGTTCCATCAGATCGGCCCAGTCCCACCTCACCACGTTGAACCCCGTGGCCCGGACCCGGTTCTCGCGCTTCTTTTCCTCCACCACGGCCTGCGAGGCTGTCCTGCCTTTGAGGAACTCCGGTTTGACGTACTTCTCCACGCCATCGAATTCGCCCACCACTTTGGCCAGCTTCCAGTAGAAGTCGGCATAGCCAACAAGTCCGTCCTTGTCGTGGATGGCTTGCTGCAGGACCGGGGTTTCGAAACCGGCCACCTGGATCAGTGCGCGGCTGTAGGACTCTCCTGCCGAACCGGACAAAGGGTCCGCGAAGGCCAGGGCGGCCAGTATCCTTCGCCCGGCCGCCGCGGAGTAGTTCGTGCCGATGCTCGCCATCAACTCATCCTTGGTGACGGCCCGTAGTCGCAGGGCGCGGTCCGGTTTCAGCACATGGTCCAGCGGCGCCGCCGCCTCCGTGAACGGCGTAAATGCGGCCAGATCGAGGACGGTGCGGATGCGGCCGGTGACGAGCAGGCCCTCCCGCTGGATCACTGCCAGAGCCGATGGATCAGCGAAGTGGCGGACAACTCCGGCGCGGGACCGGCCGCCGTCGTTCTTCATCGTCAGGGCGTGGACTGCATGGGGCAGGCCAATAGTGGGAATGCTCCAGACAGAAGCTGCGGAATGTCGGGCGAAAACGGTGGGACGCTCGAAGGTTTCCGCCGCCGCGCTGATGCGGAGCCTGTATTGCTCCCACGGCTTCAGTCGTGTCCACGCGGGGCCGTCGGTATAGACGCCGTGCCGGATCCGGACAAGCGAACCGGCCTTTACGCCCTTGGCGAGGTCCTTGACGGTCAGTCCGTGCTCGATGCGGTCGCGGGCCAAGAGAAGCGGTGGAAGGTCGGTCATGTACCGAGGATGCCAGTTGCGCGCCTTGTGCGACAGATCAAGCCGCCGCCATGTGGAAAACCAACCTACGGGCGACGCGCACCACAACTCTCGACCCGCATATGCTCTGACGCGCACGAAATATGGGCCGCGTCAGGGAATGTGCGAGTCGGCAAGGGGTATGCGCGTCGCCAGCAACAGCAGGCCCGCTCCTTGACGCCCTCCGCGTCCTCCGCATATCCTGAACGAACGGTCGGTAAATAAATCGGACCAAATCCAGGCAGGTGCATAGGAGCAACCATGGAAGCCAACGCCCCGCGCAACGCGGACAGCCAAGAAGCAGACGGTCAGGCCAACTTTGACCGCGTCATGGCCGAGGATTCCCGCATTGAACCAAAAGACTGGATGCCGGACGCCTACCGCAAGACCCTGCTGCGCCAGATTTCCCAGCATGCCCACTCGGAGATCATCGGGATGCAGCCGGAAGCCAACTGGATCTCCCGCGCCCCGAGCCTGAAGCGCAAGGCCATCCTGATGGCAAAGGTCCAGGACGAGGCCGGCCACGGGCTCTACCTGTACTCCGCCGCGGAGACGCTCGGCCAAAGCCGGGACAAGATGATGGCGGACCTCATCGCCGGCAAGGCACGCTACTCGTCCATCTTCAACTACCCGGCCCGGACCTGGGCGGACATGGGTGCCATCGGCTGGCTGGTGGACGGCGCCGCCATCTGCAACCAGGTGCCGCTGTGCCGCGCCTCCTACGGCCCCTACGGCCGCGCCATGGTGCGCGTCTGCAAGGAGGAATCGTTCCACCAGCGCCAGGGCTTCGAGATCCTGCTGGAGCTCGCCCACGGCACCCCGGAGCAGAAGCAGATGGCCCAAGACGCCGTGGACCGCTGGTACGCCCCGGCGCTGATGATGTTCGGCCCGCCGGACGACGATTCGCCCAACTCCAAGCAGTCCATGGCCTGGAACATCAAGCGCTTCAGCAACGACGAACTCCGCAGCCGCTTCGTGGGAATGATGGTGGAACAGGTCCGCGTACTGGGCCTGACCCTCCCGGACAGCGAGATCCGCTTCAACGAGGACACCAAAAAGTGGGAGCACGGCCCGCTGGACTGGGACGAGTTCCACGAAGTCCTCGCTGGCCGCGGCCCCTGCAACGCCCAGCGCCTGGAGCGCCGGAGGGAAGCGCACGACGACGGCGCCTGGGTCCGCGACGCAGCGGCCGCTTATGCAGCAAAACAGTCAGCAAAGACGAAGGAAATGGCAGCATGAGCGACGCAAACAATCCGGTGATTGAGCCTGTCGAAATCCCGTCAACCAACGGGGGAGAGCCGGTGATTGAGCCTGTCGAAATCCGGCGCCCGGAGGTTTCGACAAGCTCAACCACCGGATGGGGCCTCTGGGAGGTGTTCGTCCGGTCCAGCCGCGGCCTGTCCCACGTCCATGCCGGGTCCCTGCACGCGCCGGATGCCGCCATGGCCCTGCGCAACGCCCGCGACCTCTACACCCGCCGCAACGAGGGTGTGTCCATCTGGGTGGTCCCGGCCGACGCCATTGCCGCCAGCGATCCCGACTCCAAGGGCTCCTTCTTTGAGTCCCCGCAGGGCAAGGACTACCGGCACGCCACGTACTACACCAAGAGCGAGGGAGTGAAGCACCTGTGATCCCCACCGGCTCCCACAGCTCGCAAGCTCGCAGCGGGTCCCTCGCCGGCGTGGCCCCTGGCACGGACAGCGCCACCCGCATCACGCCCGGCAACGCGCTGCGCCCGGAGGACATCGCACTTGAGGTCCGCACCGGCCTGGCCAAGCCCACCGAGGACGTGGCCGAGTACGCGCTGCGCCTGGGGGACGACGGCCTGATCCTCGCGCAGCGCCTGGGCCACTGGATCTCCCGCGGCCCCGAGTTGGAGGAGGACGTGGCCCTGGGCAACATCGCCCTGGACCAGCTGGGCCACGCCCGAAGCTTCCTCACCTACGCGGGCGCCTGCTTGGGGCAGGACGGCACCGTCAAGACCGAGGACGAGTTGGCGTACTTCCGTCGTGAGCATGAGTTCCGGTCGGCCGCGATCTTTGAGCAGCCCAACGGCGACTTCGCGGCGACGATCGCCCGGCAGTTCGTGGTGAGCTATTACCAGTTCGAGCTCTACCGCCGGCTCACGCAATCAACGGACGCCACACTTGCCGCCATCGCCGCCAAGGCCGTGAAGGAAGTGGACTACCACCGGGACCACAGCGCCCAGTGGGTCCTGCGCCTGGCCGGCGGCACCGACGAATCCCGTGCACGGATGATCCGGGGCCTGCAGCAGATGTGGCCCTACGTCGCGGAGCTCTTCGCGGACGACGAGCTGACCAACCGCCTGGCTGAAACGGGCGCCGCCGTCGAGCCTTCAGCGTTGAAAGCCGACTTTGATCGCCTGACCGGGGAGATCCTCGAAGAAGCCGAGCTGGAGGTGCCGGACGTAGCGGCGGCCCCGGGCGGCGGCCGGCAGGGCCAGCACTCCGAGCACCTGGGCTACCTGCTCGCGGAGATGCAGGTGCTGGCCCGTGAGTATCCCGGCGCGAGCTGGTGACCGCCATGTACATCTCGGACTTCGAAACGCGGACCCTGACGCCCCGGCAGCAGGCGTGGGACATCGCCGCCACGGTCTGCGATCCGGAAATCCCCGTGCTCACCATCGCGGATCTGGGCATCCTGCGCAGCGTGGAAATAAAAGACAACAACGTCACGGTCACCATCACCCCCACGTACTCGGGTTGCCCGGCCATGGACGCCATCCGCGACGACCTGAAGACAGCCTTCGCCAAGGAGGGCTACACAGCAGAGGTGGACCTGGTGCTCGCCCCGGCCTGGACCACGGATTGGATGACGGACGCCGGAAAACAGAAGCTCAAGGAGTACGGCATCGCCCCGCCGTCGGGCATGGCAGCAGCCGGCGGCCACCACGGCCCCGTCCGCCTGCAGATGGCCGTGAAGTGCCCGCAGTGCTCGTCCCTGAACACCAAGGAGCTCACCCGGTTCGGCTCCACGTCCTGCAAGGCGCTGTACGTCTGCAAGGACTGCCTGGAACCGTTCGACTACTTCAAAGTCCTGTAAGGAAGCCCCATGCCTGTTGTGCGCCAGACCGCCGCCGAATCGGCGCTAGCCAGCGGCCGCCGTCGTCCGTCCTTCCACACCCTCACCGTCGCGGAGGTGCGCCGGCTGACCGAGGACGCCATCGAGGTGACCTTCGGCGTCCCCGAAGAGCTCGCCGGCCAGTTCGACTACCTGCCCGGCCAGTACGTGGCCCTGCGCACCACGCTGGCGGATGAGAACGGTGAGCCGCATGAGGTGCGGCGCAGCTACTCCATCTGTGCCGAGCCGCGCAGCTTCCCGGACGGCAGCAGCGAGATCCGGGTGGCCGTGAAGCAGGACCTGGGCGGGCTGTTCTCCACGTGGGCCAACGCGGAGCTGAAGGCGGGGGACACTCTGGAGGTCATGAGCCCCATGGGCGCGTTTGTGTCCAAGCACGGCCGGGACGGCAAGGCTGTGGAGCAGAACGTCATGAATTCCATGAACCACCCGGAGGAGCTCGCGGGGGAAACTGCCTCCATTGGGGGAGGCAGCTTCGTGGCCATCGCGGCGGGGTCCGGCATCACCCCGGTGATCGCGATCGCCCGCACGCTGCTGGCCGCCAACCCGGAGACCCGCTTCGACCTGATCTACGCCAACAAGGCCGCCATGGACGTGATGTTCCTGGAGGAGCTGGCGGACCTGAAGGACAGGTACCCGCAGCGGCTGGCCATCCACCACGTGCTCTCCCGCGAGCAGCGGATCGCGCCGCTGCTCAGTGGGCGGATCGACGCCGGGAAGCTCCAGCAGCTCCTCGGCACCGCCATCCACGCGGACGATGTGGATGAGTGGTTCCTGTGCGGGCCGTTCGAGCTGGTGCAGCTGTGCCGGGACACCCTGGCCGAGCGCGGGGTGAAGCCGGAGCACGTGCGGTTCGAACTGTTCACGAGCGGGAAGCCGGACCGCCCGGAAGGCAACGCCGGCCGTCCCGTGGTGGTGGACGAGTCAAAGGAGACGTACAAGATCACGTTTAAGCTGGACGGCCTGCAGGGCGAGGTGGCCAGCCCTACACACGCCCGCGAGTCCATCCTGAACGCCGCGCTGCGGGTCCGGCCGGACGTGCCGTTCGCGTGCGCCGGGGGAGTGTGCGGCACGTGCCGCGCCAAACTGGTCACCGGCACCGTGACCATGGACGAGAATTACGCGCTGGAGCAGGATGAACTGGACAAGGGGTACGTCCTGACCTGCCAGAGCCACCCCACCAGCAAAGACGTAACAGTCGACTTCGACGTCTAACGAGGCCCCGGTGGTCTCGGTGGTTGAGCTTGTCGAAACCGTCGAAACCGTCGAAACCCCTCGGTGATTGAGCCAACGTCCGGTGGTTGAGCTTGTCGAAACCCAGTACTGACAGAATTGAGAAGACATGATCTCCCTCTCCATCGCCAACAACGTCGCCGAAATCGTCCTGGACGCGCCGTACAAGCTGAACTCACTCGACGAGCAGGCGCTCGCGGATTTAGCACAGGCGTACGACGACGCTGCTGCCGCCGCCTCGCGCGGTGAGGTGCGGGCGCTGCTGCTCAGGGGAGAGGGCCGCGCGTTCTGCGCGGGCCGGGACATTTCGAACGTCACGCCGGAAACGGACGACGCCGAAGCGTACCTGGGCGGGCTGGTGCAGCCGTTGCTGCAGAAGATGAGCGCGTTCCCGGCGCCGACGTTCGCCGCTGCGCACGGTGCCTGCCTTGGTGTGGGGTTGGGTCTGCTGCTGGCCACGGACGTGGTGTATGTGGCGGAGAATGCGAAGTTCGGCTCGCCGTTTGCCAAGCTGGGGGCCACGCTGGATTCGGGTGGGCACTGGTACTTCACGGAGCGGCTGGGCATGCACCGGACGCTGGACCTGATCTACACTGCCGAGCTCATATCGGGGACAGAGGCCGTGGCGCAGGGGATGTTCAGCCGGGCCATGCCGGCGGATGAACTGTTGCCCAATAGCAGGGAAATTGTGTCGAGGGTTGCCACGGGAGCGACAGGCGCCTTCTCTGCGAGCAAGGAGCTGGTGGCGCACATCCGCGACCAGCGGCTGGGACTGTGGGAGGCAATGGCCGAGGAAAACGCCGAGCAGGCGCGGCTCTGCAAGAGCGCGGACTACGCCGAGGGTTTCCGTGCCTTCCAGGAGAAGCGAGAGCCAAAGTTCACCGGCATCGGTGGTTGAGCTTGTCGAAACCGTCGAAACCCAGGCCCGGTGATTGAGCGGGCCCGAAACCCAGGCCCGGTGATTGAGCCTGTCGAAATCAAATTGCGCTTTTTTGCCAACGATTTGTAAGGTGCACCTATGACTATGGGGAAATCTATTACAAAAGCCGTCATTCCTGCTGCCGGCCTGGGGACGCGCTTCCTGCCTGCAACCAAGGCGATGCCGAAGGAAATGTTGCCGGTGGTTGACCGCCCGGCCATCCAGTACGTCGTTGAGGAAGCCGTCAAGGCCGGCCTCGACGACATTTTGATGATCACGGGGCGCAGCAAGCGTGCCCTTGAGGACCACTTCGACCGTGAACCCGGCCTGGAGCGCGCGCTGGAGCTGAAGGGCGATCAGGGTCGCCTGGACCTGGTGCATGAGGCGTCCGACTTGGGCCCCATCCACTACGTCCGCCAGGGCGAAGCCAAGGGTTTGGGCCATGCTGTGCTCTGTGCGCGTCAGCACGTGGGCGACGAGCCCTTTGCTGTACTGCTGGGCGACGACCTCATCGATGAGGCCGAGTCCCTCCTGACCACCATGATCGAGGTGCAGCAGAAGACCGGTGGATCGGTAATCGCCCTCATCGAGGTGGACCCCTCAGAGATCAGCGCTTACGGCTGTGCAGACATCACTGCCATCGAGGGCGAGGACTTTGTCCGCGTCAACAGTCTGGTGGAGAAACCGGCTGCCGGCGAGGCGCCGTCCAACCTGGCCGTCATCGGCCGGTACGTGCTTCACCCCTCGGTGTTCGGCGTCCTGGAGAACACAGAGCCTGGCCGCGGCGGAGAAATTCAGCTGACGGATGCCCTCCAGACTCTGGCTGCCGGTGAGGGCGAAGGCTCGGGCGTGTACGGCGTGGTCTTCAAGGGCCGGCGCTTCGATACCGGCGACAAGCTGAGCTACCTCAAGGCAGTCATCACGCTGGCTTCCGAGCGCGTGGAGTTCGGCGAGGACTTGAAGACGTGGCTGAAGGCCTTCGTTGGCTAAGTCCTGATGCTTCTGTAACGCCCTACGGGCCCGCCGCTTACCAGCGGCGGGCCTGTAGACATTTAATGGCCACAGCGACCAAGAGAGCGCCAATGACGGCCCCTCCAGTGTTTGTGACAAGATCCAGCGCACTCGCGAACCGGCTGTGAAGAAACAGCAGCTGGCCCAGTTCGATGCAGCCGGAGATTACCAGTCCAAAAAATCCGATCTGCCACCACGGGATTCTGGGATATGCCAGGGCAGCTACCGAGCCGACCGGAATGAAGAGCGCTACATTGGCGGAGGCTTCGACGAAGTGGTAATTGAACCACGCAGGAATTCCGTGGGTGTGTAGGAATTTCAGGACGCTAGTGAGCTGACCCTGCAGAGGTTGATCGACGGGGCTGGGCCAGAATGCCACCAGGGCCAGCGGCACCAGCATGGCTACCAGCAAAGTGCGCCAGAGCCTCGGGTTCGTTGGGCCTCTCAAAGGGCTCTCAGGTGGTTTTCAGCAGGGCGAGGGCAGCGGTTCCGAGGGCGGCTGCAGTCAAGAGCGCCAAGAGTACGTATGGGAGCGACTCGGGGCGGGGGAGGGGTACAGAGAAGTCGAACCGTGGTCGTGATCTGCGCCAATGTCTCCCCATAACTCTTATAGATACCACACGTGTGAACAGTTAAAGGCAGAGGGTGGGTGGTTCTCCGGTTTCCCGGAGAGCCACCCACCCTCTTTGGTGCTTGTGAAGTGCTGCGGTTACGCTGCGGCCTCGGTCTTGGCGCGGCGGCGAACTACAACTACCGATGCTGCGCCGGCGGCCAGCGCGCCTGCGCCCACCAGGGTCCACAGGATCAGGCCTGAGTCGGCGCCGGTGTTGGCGAGTGCTGCGCCGCCGCCGGTGTTGGCGAGTGCTGCGCCGTTGCTGGCGAAGCTCGGGTCGACAACAACCGTGACGGGGCCAACAGTGATGCCAGAGGTGTTACCCGTTGCCGTGACGGAGTAGGTTCCGGACGTGGCGATGGTGAGCGGGAACGCGAACGCGCCCTGCGCATCAGCGGTGGCGGCGAAGGTCTGGGGCGCCAAGAACACCGGGATCTTTGCCGAAACCGAGGTGGCGCCAATCGTGGCACCGCCGGCTGCGGGCGGGTTGCCCGGTGTCACGGTGATGGTCAGTGATTCGCCGGCGAACATGCCCTGGCCGCGGAAGACGAACTGCTCGCCCGGACCAACGGTGCCGTCAGAAACGGCGGCCTGCGGCGGAAGGGCCGGATACGTGGTTGCCATGGCGGGTGCCGAGCCGATCAAGGCGATGGAGCCGGCAAGTGCGAGTGCTGCGAGTATTTTTTTCATTAGTGTCCCCCCGGAGACGTAAAGTTTTTGGTGTACCCGATTGAGGAGGTTCCTCTCCGCACGAGACCTGTGCGAAAATCCCGGATATATATCCCAAAAAGACGTTACCACTTGTGTTGAGCTGTGAGCAATGCAATCAAGATGGTTTACATAGTGTTAACGCGCCAGCCATCCCCGCTAGCCGCACGCCAAGGTTTGTGTCGGCAGGATCACGTCTTTGACAGCTTGCACCGTGGGTGTGACAACCAGGTTAGGTTCCGTGTGCTGGACAATCTTCCCGAAGGTAAACTCCACGGTTTTGCTTTCACCGGGCGCTAGCTTGACGGCCAGTACTCCAACAGGCCTATTGGCGTGCCGGTGGGCAGCGAAATCGGTTCTTTGCCCGTCCAATTTAGCCGTTTCCATATTCGCCTGAACCGGCCCGTACGCCACGATGTTGGTTTGTACTGATCCGGCAGGCACCCCAAAGACCCCTCCACCCGTGACGTAGGCCGGCAAGGAAGTCGCCGCGTCCGCCGGTGCCACATTGGTGCTTGTGACGCGAACCGTAGTCTGTTGGTAGCCCTCCCTGGCGCATTCCTTGATTAGTTGGACTGTGCGTTTGACGTAATAGTCCATCTTGGCTCCAGTTCCGTCATTGAAGTAGACGCCGAACTGCGCGGGTGCAACGCTGGGGCCGCTTACCGATCCGCTCACTGCGTACTTGGCTAGAACAGTCTGTTCTGCTGGGAGTCCGGACCAGATCAGAACTCGGCCCTCCGACGTACCGCGGGTGAGCCCGTGGATCAGGCCCTTCGCATTTCCTTTGCTGTCTGACAGCGCAGCAAAGATCTCTTGTGCGACCCCGGCGAAATATACGTCCTGGAGGGCGGGCTGGTTGATCTTGGCGTAGACGTCCGAGAGCAAGGTCTGGACGACGTTCTTGCCCGTCAGCTCCGTGGGCAAGCCCACGGATGCGAGTGCCACGAGCTCGGAATCCGTGATCTCCACGGGGCCCGTGGCATCCAGGATGTAGCCCATTGCCACTGGGTCAATCGAAATTACGCCGTCAACACGCTGCCCGGTCTTCCTCTCCCACATTGCCTGAGCGGTGCTGGCCGCTGTAGGGAAGTCAGGCGTTAGGTTCACGTCCTGCATGAACTTGCCCATGCGCCCGGAGTAGATCTGTTGCTGCTCAAGGTCTAACGTAACTATCGGCGACATGATTCCGACATCCGCAGCACTGCTTTGTGAGCCGAGAGCCAGCTTGCCCTTGTCGAAGGTTAGTACGGCGAGAGCCCCGGGTATACCGCCAGAGGCGCGACTCTCGGCATTGTTCTGAATGATGAGCAAATAGTTGCGCGAGCCTTCGCCCCCCAACATTCCAGGTGCTAGCTGCGACGCGGCCGCCGAGGCATCGAGGGCACCCGTAACTGACATGAGCTGCTCTCGTGCGATAACCAGCGGTTCTGACACTTGAGGCAGCAGCAGGCTAGCGTCTATCCCGTTGAGTCGCTGAGCGGAGACTCGGACCGCGTGCGCCGCCGACATCACAGACGGCGACGCCTCTCGCAAGGAATTGAGGTCAGCGCGTGATCCTCCGAGTAGTAACGTGTCCCAACTCAATGAATCAGAGACCCTCACAAGAGGTGTCACGGCTAGGACGGACACGTCATCGGCTGATCGAGCGACTTCAGCAACCGCGGACAAGTTGTCTCCGAGCAAGGGGACAGCAGAGGCCAAAGTCCAGATCGGGTCTTCGGTTGCATTTCTTGCGGCGGCCGTGTGTAAGCCCAGCCTCTTCGCCGTGGTGGCGGCTGCATCCGAACGTCCGTCTAAGATTTCGGATTGCAATTGCGGAACAAGACCGATGGCCTGTTCGAGTTCCTCCTTGACTGTCGTTGCCTTAGCACCCAGCCACCATGCTGAGCCAGCCAACGCGAAAGCGAGACCGATCACCGTAACCAGTATCACTCGCTGAGTGGCCTTGGTCCAACGTAAACGACGGTCGCCAGAGAGCGGTGTCGCTACTGCGGCGCGGAACATTGCGGGCCTATCGTTCATAGCTTGTTAAGTCCTCTATCCGGGCTTTTCGCGCGCCCGCAGTAGCTTTCACGGGGTGTCAGCGGGATACGTGGCCTCCGCTGCCCCAGAATTTTAGACCGCCCCGGTACTGGCGAATACAGCTCTAAAGGTCTTCATGAGGATTACGAGATCGCCCGTGAAGGACCAGTTTTCGACGTAGTAAAGGTCCAACCTGATGCTCTCTTCCCAGCTGAGATTGGAGCGCCCACTGACCTGCCAGAGTCCGCTCATGCCCGGGCTAACGTAGAGCCGACGTTGGGCATCGTCGTCGTAGAGGGCAACTTCACCTTCACGTTGAGGGCGAGGTCCAACCAAACTCATGCTGCCACCCAAAACATTCAGGAGCTGAGGCAGCTCGTCCAACGAGTACTTTCGGAGTACGCGCCCAATGCCCGTTATACGAGGGTCGTTGTCAATCTTAAATAGCGGACTGCCGCTGGATCCCTGAGCCTGAAGTAAGGCGCGCAATTCAGAATCAGCATTCACCTTCATCGACCTGAACTTCAGCATCCCAAACGTTGTTCCACGAAGACCTATTCGCTCCTGCCGGTAGAAAACAGGACCTTGGCTCGTAAGCCAAACCAGAATTGCAAGTAGGAGAAATACGGGACTCAGCAATAATACAAGCGTTCCTGCAGTGGCGATGTCGAAAGCCCGCTTAGCCACCTTTTTGCCGCCGGTCAGCTTGGGCGTGGACACATGAATTAGTGGAAGCCCCGCAACAGGTTGCGTGTGAATGCGGGGTCCTGCGACATCTGTCAGTGCCGGAGCCAGAATCATTCCAATATCTCGGGCAGCTAGCTCCCAACCAAGACGTCGAAGATCATGCGGATGCAGGTTGACCCCAGCAGAGATCGCTACGGCGTCCACGTGGTTATCGAGTATCACCGAGAATATTGATTCAAAATCTGGCTCGACACCCGTTATGGGGACATCCGTTCCGTGCAAATACCCGGACTGGATCCCCCCGGGCAAGTGTGCCGCTACCGGAAGGTACCCAGCGGAAGGTGCACTTCTGAGCGAATGAACCAGGTGGGCAGCCGAATGGGGTCCGCCAATGATTAGGACACGAGAAGCACTTCGACCGTGCTTCCTTTCCAGGCTTAGGTGTTGTCGGACCAGCCATCTGGCGACGACGAGGCCGAATACGCCGGCTGGGAATGCGAGTCCAACAAATCCGCGGGCGGTGTCGATCCGAAGCGCGTACGAGACCACTGCGGTGAAACCAAACAGCCATACAGAGGCTGCGACGATGCGCTTGTATTCTTCAGCCCCGGATCCTAGAACTTTGGATTCGCGAGATCCCCAAACGCCGAGCATGATCCACCAAGCCGATGCCAGTAGTACAGAGAGGAGTAAGTAGTCGACATCCCGGATCTGGCCCTCCCCAATGTCGGCAAAGCCGAAGCGGACGCCGAAGGCTCCCGCTACCGCCCAAATAATGACCGCTCCATCGAATATCCGAAGGCGTACGGCATATTTGCGTCGCCACTCGTCGCGCCCCAGCGTTCTTCGCACTATGGTTTCGTGCACTGCTCCCACTCTTCCCCCACACTGAAGTGTTCGATGTCCGATTCGAATGCTACTAGGCCAGTCCGAGGGTCGAAGAACTGAAAATGGTGGGTCACCCGATTAGGGGCTTCACCAAGTAACAATCGGACCAGAGAACTGCTGGGACAATGGGGACAAACATCTGCATGCCCATTCGTCAGCAATCCTTCGGTGTGGAGTCCTCGGGACCCGAAGAGCGATGGGAAGCCAAGGCATGATGTGTGAGATATTCATGGGAACAGCGGAAGATGCTTGCTGTGCGGCCAAGAGGGGATGGGTGAGCATGTCCGACGACAACAGACGACCGGAAATGTTACGGGCTCTAGTGGTCCATGAATGGTTTGCGTCGATAGGTGGTTCGGAGAATGTGGCCAACGCCATCCGCCAGGCCTTCGGTGGAGCCGATCTCCTGTGCCTCTGGCGGGATCAAAGTGTTGCCGTGCCCGGGCAGGGCCGCGTGATGGAGACGTTGCTTTCCTTACGCCCATTCAATGGGCGTAAGGTTCTGTCGCTTCCGCTTATGCCGATTGTGTGGCGCATGACCAAGGCACGGGCGAAGACCTGGGATATTGCCATCGTCAGCACTCACCTATTTGCTCACCATGTGGCAGTCGCTCCGGGAACGCCAAAGCTCTTGTATGTCCACACGCCGGCTCGTTACATCTGGGAACCCGACTTCGATAAGCGCGGAGAGGGTTTGCTGGCGAGGGCGGCTTCGGCCATGCTCAAACCGTTGGATCGTCGACGAGCTCAGGAAGCGGCTGGGATAGCTGCCAACAGCGAGTTCGTCCGTCGGCGAATCCTGAAGCACTGGGGACGGGATGCGCGGGTGATTTATCCACCAGTTGCGGTGGAAGAAATTCGGGGAGTACGCGATTGGTCAATCTATTTGAGCGAAGCGGAAAAATTGCTTCTAGATGGTCTGCCTTCCGAGTTCGTGCTGGGCGCGTCCCGCTTCATCGCATACAAGCGGCTGGATTTGGCTATTCGAGCCGGCGACCTGACACACACGCCGGTAGTCATCGCTGGTGCGGGACCTGAAGAGCAGCGCCTGCGGGACCTCGCGGCCAGAGCAAGAGTCAGCGTCCATTTCGTTCTTAGTCCATCGGACAGTTTGCTCCGAGCCTTGTACCAAAGAGCAGCAGTCTTCATTTTTCCGCCAGTAGAGGACTTTGGGATTATGCCTGTAGAGGCCATCGCAACAGGAACTCCTGTCGTTTCAAACTCGATAGGCGGTGCGAGCGAATCGGTTTTGGAAGGACTAACTGGTGCTCACTTCGTACCGGATGATGATCAGTCGCTATTGAATGCGATTATCCGCGCGCGGGCATTGGATCGAACAGCTATTGCTGAGCACGTAGAACGATTCTCTCGAAGTAACTTCGAGAATAGCCTTCACGAATGGGTAGGAGAGTTCATTCAGAAGGTTGAAAGGCAAACGGCTTTCCAGGCAGCGGGACCAGAGTAGGGAAGTGCCACAAGTCGGCCACTAATGACTTTCGGAGTCGCGGTTCGTTCCCTGCGCCTGACTGCGCCCACAACGATGGGCTGAATCTTCTCGACGGTAGCATCCTCGATGCTGGGTTCTGGACGAACTCGTTATGGGGCAGGCAAGATGCCGGTAATGGACCGGCAAATGGAATTAGAAACAGAAATGGGGTTGGAGGTGGACGAGATTCGGCTCGGGGTGATAGTCGTAAATTATTTCTCATCTTCTCAGGTTAAGCAGTTCCTGGATTCTTTGGTCGCCGTTGATTCGGGTTGCGAGACCTATGTTTGTGTTGTCGACAATAGTTGCGATAATGAAGAGTTCAACCGCCTCGAGCGTTCCTTGAAGGATATGCCACCTGGCTTGGCTGGCTTCGAAATCGTACGAAGCACTGTCAACGCTGGCTATGGTCGTGGCAATAATCTCGGTTGGGACTCCCTGAAGGTTCATAGCCTAGAAGTTGTCGTGATTGCGAACCCGGACGTCATTTTGTCGGGGGACTTGTCTAGTGCCATGCGAAGAGTTCGTGATAACCGAGACACTCTTTTTGCTACTCCAACACGCCACGGCGCAAGAAACCTCAGTGGGTTGGGCGCCGTTAGTTTCGTGACCGGGAAAAGCCGCCAATTGACTGAAGGTGCCAAGTTGCCAAAGTTCAGCTTGACCTACCCAGGCGGACATTTCCTGGCCGTTGCGGCAGGCACCTGGGAAAGACTGGAAGGGTTTTCGTCAGATTTCTTTCTGTATGGAGAGGAAGCGGACTTGACCCTGAGGATGAGAAAGATTGAACCCGTCTCAAAAGTCCAGGTCCTGAGTGATATATTTGTCAGCCACTCTGGCGGATTAACGACCGGAAGCGAGGAAGGTCGACGAAAATCCGAGATCACGTACAGGCACGGAACACGCAGCGCTATTGTGCTATTTCGAAAACATCGAATTTTGCGTTTTTGGTGGCCGTCGATAGTTGGCATCCGTTTGATCTTTGCTCTAAGTACTTGGCTCAAAAATGGCCGTCGGTCTGGGACCGCAGTTTTCCTCGGGATACTGGATGGAATTCGATGGAGGCCTACAGGCGGAGTTATTAATTGAACAATTTCGATATCCTGTTCAACGTTACCTGTCTCGTAGTGTTAGCCATTGTGGCATTGATTGCGCTGCTTCAGGTCAAGTTCAATATGATTGTATTCTTGGGTTACAACCTGTCCCTTGTATACGTTGGTCTATGCCTTCTGGCGGTCGACGGAGTGACTTCCTGGGAAGTGGTCAACCAATATGGATTAGGCGTGGCCGGGCTCCTGCTTGGCTACCTGAGTTGTAACCGATATGCCTATTCAAGACGGCTGACCGCACATACGTCGCCGACAACTGTGACTTTTTCGGACTCTTCCGTTATGGCCGTCGTGCTTGCCGCTGGCACCTTGGGATTGTATCATTTGGTTGCATCCGGAATTCCAATTTTCTCCAGCGCGATAGAGATCGAGCGATTCGATTTCACGTCGTCAGGTCTATTTGGGATACCAGGCCGGATGTTTCTTTTCGGCATTCCAATTGCCTGGATGTGTGCCTCTGTGAATGCCCATTTTTTGGGTGTCGCTTGGAGAGAATACCGTCCCTGGCAATTAGCGACAGGCTTCTACATCGTGTCAGCACTTCTCTCTGGCTTCAAGAGCGGCATGCTTGCAATGCTTTTTACAATGCTCATTGTATATTTCTTGATTAGGCCATCGCCTGTTCCCCTGGGGATCTTCATTCGAAAATACTGGTGGCTCTCCGTACCTCCCGTCCTCTATGGTCTTTTTGTTGCGAGTTCCTATTCTACTTATCAAAACTCGGCTGCACCCTTGTGGCGCCAGCTTCTAGACAGGGTGACCGTAGTCGGGGCACAACCTGCACAATTAGCCCTTGAGGGAAGACCGGCTTGGTACATGTCAAACGGTATAGTAAACGACGTCTCCTACTACTTCAGAAAGTATACGGGCGGTGACGTTTCGTTTTCCTATTCTTTTGAGCGGGCCATTTCCGCGGAAATAATAGGTGCGGATCCAGCTTCGTCTGCATGGACAACTCCCGTAACAATCGGAGGCTATTCAGAGTTGGTATTTTCATTGGGGACCGGTATAGCAGTCGTTTGCCTGGCAGCGGTTGGGGTGTGGATTGCTTTTGCACACAACATGACGCATCGTTCCTCGACGTCATTACTTCTGTCAGCGGTGATGGCATATGGGCTCTACAACTGGCTACTCAAGGGTGGTCTGATCTACTACATCCTAAACTTAGGCGCGGTGTGCGTCCTGCTGTCGGTGGTTGCCTTGTTTGGAAAGCTTGGAGAACAAAGACCGATTACGGGAGTCGAAATCATTTCCGCTCATACGGAAGCCGAGTTCCGTGATGTCTTCATTAACGAGTAGCACTGTAGTCGCCAAAGCGTCGTTGAACGACTGACTAGCGCCTTAGAATTAGGAAATCGCCAGGGAGCCTTTGAAATGAACACAACATATTGCGGCCCGAGTGTTTTGTCGCTTACGCTTTTTGTTCCATATGCGCGAATTCCACACGCCGGTGGTGAATACGTATATCGGCACTATGCTCAACTCTCGGAAACTTCGTCGCTCCAGGTTATTGCACCTCGCAATGCGGATAATGAAGAGGCGTCGCTTTTAAGCTCCAATGAGTCTTACAAGATCTCTTTGATTGATCGAGCCATCCAGCGGCCAACTAAAATGAATCTCGCTTGGTTGCTTACTGTAAAATACATTCGAGGCGTTTCACTGGGAATCGATACAGAACGGGGAGTGCGCCGCAGTCAGCAAATTCATTCTCTGGTAAAAGACGTAGAGTTTGTAGAGTTCCAGTGGACTGAAACGGCTAGTCTATCGCGATACTTTCGCAAGATAGCTCCCGCAGCCATCCAAGTTCTTGTTGCCCATGATGTCCTCTCGCAGCGATGGGGTCGCCGGTTAAAATCGGAGACCTCAATTCGTAATCGAATTTTTTATTTTGGCCGCTTTATTTTTAGTAGACTGGCAGAGCGTCGGCGTTTTGAAGCTGTAGATAGAGTTGTTGTTTTCAGTCAGAAGGATGCTGATTTGGTACGGCAAATCTGTTCGACTGCAGACATTCGCGTTATCAATCCACCTTTGATGGACAGTGGAATGTTGGAGTGGTCTAGGACTAAGACTAAGACTAAGTCTAAGACAACACCTGCGCCGCCAATAGTGTTGTTCACGGGGGCGCTTTCTCGAATAGAAAACCACGAAGCAATAGTGTGGTTTATAAATGAAGTCTGGGAAGATCTCAAGGCGGAGATTCCGAATTGCGTCCTAATGATAGCCGGCGCGGGACCGCAGCCTGATCTTGTGGAACTAACGGAGAATCACGTCGACATTGTGGTTACCGGGCGAGTCAAAGACTTGGCGCCCTACTACAAAGATGCGGATGTATTTATCTCGCCAATGCTGAACGGGGCTGGGGTAAAGTTTAAGAACATTACGGCGATGCTATGGGGTGTGCCAATTCTATCTACATCGGTGGGCGCTGAAGGCATTGGTTCTAATGATCTTTATTTGAATGTCACTGATAATACGTCCGAATTTCTGGAATCACTATCAAGTGCTCTGAAAGACAGCGAATTACGGCGCTCAGTTTCTGCAAGGGCTCAGCGTTGGGCGTTCTCAAAATATGGTGACGCTCAATTCGCGAACGAATTACAGAGACTTTATGACCCGTCTACGAGCGCCTTCTCAGTCAGCGAATGATTGCGAGAATAGCACGGTACTCTTGAATCAGCTCTTTCACCGCTTTCGGGTGGGTGCCGTAATGCAGTTTCTATGGAGACACTCAAGGCGACGGCTTGAGGATCGAGATACAATATGTCAGTCTGCGACGATGCCGGCGCCGTAATGAGTAGGTCCGAGTTGGACTACTGTCGCGACTTCCCTAGGAGACCCACCAATGACCAGACACGTCCTTAGCAGCCTAGTTTCTGAGGATTCCATTCGTCGTTTGAAGCATTTCCTTGCGGTCCTCAAAGGGCCGTCAGAGTTCCACAAGGATTCCCGGCGTTACTTTCGTTACGCTGCTCCTCAGGATGGACACGCTGGCACTTCTCTCCGAGGGCGGAACTTGGAGTGTCAGTTGACTAAGGACTACCATCGTGTCGAAAAGGGCTTGGCCCTTCGCAGTCCGCGTTCCAAGTTCGGCGCTGACGTTATGGCCAGGCTTTCCACGCTGCTCCCTGTTGTTACCGTGATGGAACCGGATGCGCCTTACGCACGATTTGCTGAACAGGCTTCTCAAGCGCTCAAACAGTGGAACGCTGGTCACGGCGTCGACAGTGAAGTGGCACCCCGATCAGATTCGTTCCCCCAGCCGGACTGGGACGTCAATTTCGTTGACACTTTTTTCAACAGCCGTAAATCTGTGCGGCAATTTGACTCAAAGAGGCCTGTGAGCCCTGAAGTGTTGAACAGGGCGGTTGGTCTAGCGGCCACGACTCCTTCTGTCTGCAATCGGCAGCCTTGGCAGGTTCGGTTCTACTTGGGCGACAGAGTCCAGAGCGTTCTCGCATTTCAGAATGGAAATGCGGGGTTCAGGAGTGAAGTGCCCTGCGTGGCTCTGATTACCGTTGATACGCGCATGTTCTCAGGTGCCAGCGAACGCAATCAGCCATGGATCGAGGGTGGAGTCTTTGCTATGAGCCTGGTATACGCCTTGCATGGCATTGGTCTGCAAACCTGCATGCTAAACATGTCTGTCTTGAACAGCCAAGCTGCTGCTGTACGTTCTGCAACTGGCCTTGAGGACGCTGAACAGATAGTGATGATGGTCGCAATTGGCTATGCACCAGGTGATTACCGAGTAGCACGATCGCCGAGGCGTAATATTCCGGATTTGATGCAGATTCATATGTAGTCCAATTTCCTTGGACCGATCCGTTGCCTAATCTGAGGGGCTGCGCAATTCCTCGATTTCGGCGCGATGTCATGTTAGTGATTTCCGAAGCGGGATGTGCGTTGTTCATAGTTTTCGACTAGTTTGGATATTGGTAAATGTGAAAAAGAGAATAGCCGGCATTTTGATAACCATTTTTGAATCTCGATCCTACCTTTGCTTATCTCGAATGGTAGACGAAGTGACACTTGTGTTTTTCAAACAAATAAAAGCGAAAGGTGCACGGTCGAAAGAGTTCTCCATAGTCGTTCCAACAATTGGGAATGGCAATTTGGGTGATCAGGCCATGTTTGATTCGTTCTTAACAAACGTTACAGGAAATATAGTCGCCGTTGTAAATAGCGATTCGGATCTGAAAATTTCCGACTTGTTCAAGTCGAGGGTCTCCATGGTTCCTTTGAGGGGTCTGTTGAGTGGGTGGCCATTAGGGCGGATACGCGCCAGAATGAGATTCTTGGAGCTGCTTCAGAATGCTTCCAGCCTGAGCGTGGTCGGTGCTGACATTATGGATGGTGGATATTCGCGGCGTGACTCGGTCCTCCGGAGCCAGCTTCTCATGATGGCAGGGTCGTTGGATGTTCCCAGCCAAATCCTAGGTTTCAGTTGGAACGGTCGCGCTAATTCCATTGCCCAACGCGCACTGGAGAGAGTTTCAAAGCGAACTATCCTTAATCTTAGGGATCCCATTTCCTTCGAACGTATACAATCAACGGCTTGTGAGAACACGGTCCTTTCGGCGGACACGGTCTTTGCACTGCAAGACAGACTTCCCGCAGGGGAGGCCAAGGACTGGGTTGACAGTCAAGAGCGTTGCGGCCGGAGAATCGCGGTAATCAACACGAGCGGGCTCCTTGCTCGACGATTCGATCTTGATTCTGAATATCGGTACATTACGAAGGCTTTACTTGGCGACGGGTATTCTGTTGTCATTCTTCCCCACGTGATACGAAAGGGCGACGACGATCTTGCAGCCGCTGTGAGACTCAAGGAGGCTTATCCTGGGGAGGATGTTTTTCTCGTAGATCGATTGTGGTCACCTGAGAACGTAGCGTGGCTGGCTTCTAAGGCGAGCGTTGTCGTCACCGGTCGTATGCACCTAGCGATTCTTTCGTTGGGCCAGGGTACACCAGCCATTACGTTAGCTAGTCAGGGCAAAGTCGAAGGAATGCTGAGATTTTTTGAACTTGAGAAATACGCTGTCGAACCGCGAGTTGGGATGGCTGACGATATTGTTAGGCTCATTGAGTTTATTCAGTTCGATGACGCAGCAAGGCGTGATGAGATTCTGAGTAGACTACAGGTGGTTGTACTTGATGCTCGGAAGAATTTTGCTTTAACTGAAGAGTTTCCCGCGCTGCAATCGTAATTGTTCAATGCCAAGTTCGCGTTGTACTTGGTGTCTGTATTCTTCCACTGGCGGATGCGTGAAGTCTTTCAGCAGCCAACCATGAACTTTGCAAGGCGGAACCAACATGTCATTAGGATCTACCGGGGTTAGAGGTGGGCTCGTCACGTTGGCGAGTCAAGCTATTAAAATCGTCACTCAGTTGGCGGGTCTTGTGGTATTGTCCAGGTTGCTTTCACCTGAAGATTTCGGACTAATAGCAATTATTACCGCCGTTGTTGCCTTCGGCGATCTATTTCGTGATTTCGGGCTTACCTTCGCCGCAATCCAAGCAAAAACACTTCTTGCTAACGAAAAGACAAACCTTTTTTGGCTGAATGTTGTCATCGGCTGTTTGTTTGCTGCTATTTTGACTTTGTCGGCCGGAACAGTGTCATCGTTATTCCACGACCCTCGCCTAGAGATGGTCCTTGTCGTCATGTCTGTGACTTTTGTCGCAAATGGCGTCCAAGCCCAATTTCGGGTCCAGCTTGTGCGGAATTATAGGTTCCTACTTCTTGCAATTGCTGAATCGTCGGCGCAGATTCTAGGCTTGGCTGTCGCTATTATCTTGGCGTGGCAAGGTGCGGGTTATTGGGCGCTGGCCATACAGCATCTGTGTATCGTTGCCGCCATCACAGCAGTAACAATTGCCGCAGCCCGATGGTTCCCTGGATTACCTCGGAGAAACGTTAGTTTGAAGAAGTACGTTGGCTTCGGTAAGAATCTTGCTCTCTCCCAGATACTGGGATACTTTGCGAGTAACGCGGATTCAATGGTGATTGGGGCTCGATTCGGCGCCCAATCACTGGGATTTTACAACCGGGCTTTCCAGCTGCTCATGGTCCCCGTAAATCAGCTGTTGGCCCCACTCACTAGCGTGGTTCTTCCGATTTTGTCGCGGTTGCAGATACACGATCCAAAGTTCATACGTTTCATAAGGTCTATTCATCTCGCCTTATCGTACGGGTCATTGTTGGTGTTTGCAATTGTAATTGTGGCTGGCGAGCCCATAGTCGAAGTCGCGCTCGGGAATGGATGGGAGCGGACTGCCGACGTCCTACGTATTCTTGCCCTTGGCGGTATTTTTCAAACGATGAATTTTGTTGGCTATTGGGCATTTCTTGCCGCCGGCGCCACCGCCTCGCTTCTAAGATACAACCTGATCACTAAAACTGCGACGGTGATTTGCGTGGTCATTGGGAGTCGTTGGGGCATTGATGGAATCGCTTGGGCATACTCTATGAGTCTCATCGCCACCTGGCCCTTCTTGCTGATTTGGCTCCAGCGTTTGTTCAAAATCTCCTTTATGGGGGTAATGCGGACGAGTTTTCGCGTCATAGCGCTCGGTTGCGTCTCAGTCGGCGGCGGATTGTTGGGATCGATCTATTTCAGTGTTGGGGACCCGCTTCAGTCAATTAGCATTACTATTTCCATCCAGTTGTGTCTCTATATACTTTCTCTTTTGGTACCCACTGTGCGGGCGGACTTACGGGAGATGATTAGATTCCTGCGGCTGGCAAGACGACAGGAGCTCGCAACTGCAGGATGATTGTGCTTGCACTTAATGGAGCCCCAAGCGATGTGTTTGAGCTAGAAGCTGGCTTTTATTGGCCTTATCCGCAGCTGTAACTCGATTTTCGAGGCGGGACCGAGAGGTCAATGCATGTATAATTGATGCGACTGCAGCAATATTGCCGTTCTGGAGGCGTACCTAACAGCGGTTCCAGTCATTGACTCAGGGGGACCCGGTTTGGACTTACGCGACTATCTGCGCATCGTTCGCCGCTATTGGATCTTGATTGCGGTGGCCGCTCTTATTGGCCCGTTGGTGGGCGGCATCGTATCCATAGTCGTCAAGCCCACGTACACGGCGAATACTCAGCTGTTCGTCNCGATTCAGAGCTCTGGTAGCGTCTCGGAACTTCAGCAAGGGAACACGTTCAGTCAGGCCCGAGTTCAGTCGTACGTGAAGACAGTCGGAAGTCNGATAGTGCTACAGCCAGCTATTGATAGTCTCGGTTTAGACACAACTCCGGCCGAGTTAGCCCAGCGAGTTCGAGCCTCGACGGAGTTGAACACTGTAGTCATTAACATCGGGGTTGTCGACGGTTCCCCGGCGCAAGCGGCGGCTATTTCCCAGGCGGTGGCAGACAGCCTCATCAACGCCGTTGAGAGTTTGGAAAAGCCCAAGACCGGTGGAAGCTCACCCGTTAGCCTCTCAGTCATTTCGCCAGCCGTGGCCCCAGCATCTCCTACGGCTCCCAATACGAAAATGAACCTCTTGCTCGGAATGGGTGCTGGACTGGCACTCGGCTGCATCCTTGCATTACTGATCGCAAAGATGGACAGTCGTCTACGTGGCGAATCTGACCTACGTGAGGTTACGGATGCGCCACTACTGGGGGGTATTGCATTCGATCAAGAAGCCGTGAAATTACCATTGCTGACTCAGTCGGCTCCGCAAAGCCCCAGGGCGGAATCTTTCCGACAGCTCCGGACAAACCTTAGATTCACGAATGTGTCCGGGGAAGCCCGCAGCGTACTGGTGACTTCTTCACTACCCGGAGAGGGAAANAGCACCACGGCGACAAATCTTGCCATAGCGCTAGCGGAGGCCGGTGAGTCCGTATGTTTGGTTGATGCCGATTTGCGCCGCCCTACTGTTGGTGAATACCTCGGTCTTGAGCGGAACGCCGGTCTAACAACGGCACTAATGGGTGCTGCGGATGTAGATGACTTGCTTCAGCCTTGGGGACAGGACAACCTATATGTGCTCACCTCGGGTCAGATTCCTCCGAACCCAAGTGAGCTGTTGGGTTCAGTGGAGATGCATGAGCTTCTAAGGCGGCTTGAACAGGTCTTTGACGTGGTGATCATCGATGCGCCTCCATTGTTGCCAGTGACGGACGCTGCCGTTCTTTCACAGCATGTCGGAGGAGTTGTGGTCGTGGTTGGCTCCCACAAGCTAAGGCAACAGGACCTTCAAAAGTCTCTGAGTGCGTTGGACATGGTTGGCGCAAAGGTCCTCGGGGTAGTCCTGAATCGTCTTCCAATGAAGGGCCCTGATTCATATGCATATGGCTACTATAGCCATGACGGTCGAGGAGAAGTGCGCCACAAAGTCCAACAGGGAGTTGGCGATTCCTCGAGGTCGACGCCGAGCCAAAAGGCAGAGAAATATGTGGCCGAAGACAGGGTGGTAGCACAATTTCCTTCGTCCAGGATTCCTGAAATGTAACGCCTGATTGTCAACAGCGTGAGAAAGCGGTCCCTGCCTGATTGGCTGGGGCCGCTTTCGTTGGTCACAGCAGGCATGGGGGCTTGTATCTCATAAGAGGCTCGTATCTCTTAAGAACCCCCTGTTGAGGTGGGGTGGTCGTCGGTTACGGTGGCCTTGGGAGGGGCCGGGGTGGTTCCGGTTTTCGGCTGGGCGTCATGGCTCGTGAAAGAGATCGTCGCCCCCGTCCGGTCTTCCAAGCAGACCCGATTGAGGCAATTAGTGGCCGGAGGAGAACGTTGCCGTTAACACGGCTTGTATCTCTTAAGTACCCCCTGTTGAGGTGGGTGGCTGTCGGTTACGGTGGCCTTGGGGGCTCTTCAAGGTTCCCGGGGAAATAGGTTCGTGTTGTAGCTAGCAGAGGACTCGTGGTCCTGCTGGGATGAGTGTTATCTACGCATTCAACCTGAACAGGAACCACGAGCCTTGTTAGAGCCTACTGTGACGGCCGAAGATGCTGCCAGCATGATCTTCAACCTGCCCGATTACCGCGTCACCGGCGCCGTGCTGCTCCCGGACGGGGCACGCCACATCACGGTGGAGACCACATTCCCGCCGGTGCCAGCGGCTGCGGGACATCCCGGTCGCCGGCCGGGTGGAGCTTCTCTGGGACAAGCGGCGCTGGTTCTGTGACGAGTACCTATGCGAGCGGAAATCGTTCTGTGAGGCGACGCCGCAGGTCCCGCGCCGGGCTCGGTCGACACGGCGGCTGCGGCAGACGGTACTGGACGCGGTCATCACCTCGGGACGGGCAGTGTCCGAGACGGCCCTGGCGTTCGGGATCTCGTGGTGGCTGGTCCAGAAGGTCATCGGTGACGCCGCCCTGCGCCTGCCGGACGTGGACCTGCTGGCACCCAGGATGCTGGGCATTGATGAGCACCGGTACCGGTCCGTGCGGTTCTTCCAGGACCCCGGCACGAAGGCCTGGACCCGGTACGAGCCCTGGATGACAACCATCGTGGATCTGGACACCGGGCAGGTCCTGGGCATCGTGGACGGACGTGACCACAAGGGTGTCGGGGACTGGCTCTTCGCCCGGCCGCTGGACTGGCGGCTGGGGGTGCAGGTCGTCGCGATCGACCCGTCCGCGGCCTTCCGGAAGGCGCTGCGGATGTGGCTGCCGCGCACGGCGGTCTCGGTGGATCTTTTCCACGTGACGATGCTGGCCAACGAGATGCTCACCGCCGTCCGTCAGGGCCTGTCCCAGCAGGTCCGGGGCCGGCGGGGCAGGGCCACGGACCCGGCGTGGGCGAACCGAATGCTGCTGCTGAAGGCCAATGAGAACCTCTCAGAACGCGGACAGCACCGGCTGGCGGGCGTGTTCGCCGCCGACGATCCGACCGGCAGCCTCCAAGCCGCCTGGCACGTCAAGGAACAACTACGCACCCTGCTGCAGACCGGCTCCCTCGAAGAAGCCGCCGCCGCGAAGACCGCCCTGGCGGACCTCGTGGAACGCGCCGCGATGCCCGAGACCAACAGGCTCTACCGGACGGTGTGCCGCTGGTGGGCCGAGATCGAAGTCCTCATCGTCACCGGCGCAACAACCGCCAAGGTAGAAGCCAACAACACCGCGATAAAACACATCAAACGAACCGCCCGCGGTTACCGCAACCCAAGCAATTACAAATCGCGTATTCTCTTGAGAAGTGCAGCCCGGATGGCAGCATAAGCGTTCATCTCAGCAGACCATTCCCCGGGAACCTTGAAGAGCCGCCTTGGGAGGGGCCGGGGTGGTTCCGGTTTTCGGCTGGGCGTCATGGCCCGTGAAAGAGATCGTTGCCCCCGGCCTGTCTTCCAAGCAGACCCGATTGAGGGAATTAGTGGCCGGAGGAAACGGTGCGCAGCACCGGTTTCCGTCCGGGCAGGCACCGGATGACTTACAAGCGCGGGAACCGTATCCGACGCTTCCTCAGCAGTTGCGGGAGTGTGAGGGAGGTCGCCGCCCTGGTTGGGCCCCCGTTAGCAGTCCAGCGTCTATGCGATAGCTAATGTGGTTTTTTCGGTCCACGTTTCCCAGTAGTCTTTCGGCGTCATGCCGTCCAGGGATCCGTGGGGCCGTTCATGATTGTAGATAGCTTTCCATTCGTCGGCCAAATACTTCGCTTCGGCCATGGTGTCCATGATTTCGCCGGTGAGTTGTTCCCTTCTGAATTGGGCATTGAAGGATTCGATGAAGCCGTTCTGCCAGGGTGATCCCGGGTCGATGAACGCGGTATCGACGCCGGCGCTGTTGCACCAGTCAA